>JALZVD010000193.1 GCA_023300205.1 Akkermansiaceae bacterium
TAACCTTTTTAACTAACTTCTTAGCCTTAGACGCTTTCCTCGCTACCTTCTTAACCACTTTCTTCGTCACCTTTTTGGCAGTCTTCTTCTTAGGCTTAGACGCTTTTTTAGCTACCTTCTTCTTACTCAACTTCTTAGGCTTAGTCGCTTTTTTAGCTACCTTATTCTTAGAAATCTTCTTTGCCACCTTCTTAGCCGCTTTCTTAACCGCCTTCTTCTTACTAACCTTTTTAGGCTTAGACACTTTTTTCGCAGCCTTCTTAACCACCTTCTTCGCTGTTTTCTTTTTCGCAACCTTCTTAGCTAACTTCTTCACAGCTTTCTTCACCACCTTTTTCTTAGCAGATGCTTTCTTTACTGTTTTCTTCGCTGTTTTTTTCTTTGCGCCCATAATAGGAATGATATTGTTGAAGTTCTGCTCAAAAACTGAATAAGTTAGAGCGTAAAATAGTTACGGAAGTAGTTCAGATATAGATTCTGCGCCTCACTTCAAGTGTAATCTTTCATATGTCTAAAAAAATAAAGCCTTTGGAAAAGCATCGAACTCCTCCAGAAATCCACTAAAAGTTAAACACTCCTACATCAGTCCTGCTCTGCATACCATCAAACTTCACATACTCCAACTCAGCATAAGCAGACTTAACTGCCTCTGCACGAGTAGCTCCACCAGAAACAACAGCCAGAACTCGCCCGCCATTCGTCTCCCAGTTTCCTGCCGCATTCTTCTTCGTCCCTGCATGATAAACCTTGCCATTCACCACATCATCAATACCAGAAATCTCATCACCACTCCGTGAACTATCAGGGTAGCCAGCAGAAGCACGCACCAAACAAACAGACCAGCCATCACTAAAGCTCAACAACTCAGGAGAAAGCTCACCTCCAGCGCCAGCAGCACAAAATGCCGCCAAATCACCACCCACAAGAGGCATCACAGCCTGACACTCAGGATCGCCAAATCTACAATTATACTCGATGATCTTTGGACCTTCAGCAGTGATCATCAGACCAAAATAAATAAACCCTCGATACGGCAAGCCATCCTTCACCAGACCAGCCACAGTTGGCTTCACTATCTCAGCCTCAATAGTAGCCAGTAACGCATCATCTATCAACTGACGTGACGCCACAGCACCCATACCACCAGTATTCGGACCTGCATCACCGTCAAGAGCCCTCTTGTAATCTCTCGCCGGAGTAAAGATCAAATACTCACCATCCACAACAGCCGCAAAAATACTCACCTCTGGCCCCACAAGACACTCCTCCACAAGTAATCTCCCCTCACCAAACTTACGCTCCACCATCACTTCTTGCAGAAATTCCTCTGCAGAAGACTCATCCGCACAGACAGCCACACCTTTTCCAGCAGCCAACCCATCAAACTTCAACACCGTCGGGTAAACTCCATTGATCGCAGCGCGCGCCTCATCAGCATCCGCACAACCAGTTGCCCCACCAGTAGGAATTTCATGACGCTGCATGAACTCCTTCGCAAATTCCTTAGACGCCTCAAGCTGAGCAGACTGCTTATGCGGCCCCCAACAAGGAATCCCCTCCCGCTCACAAAGATTCGCAAGCCCATCACCCTTCACCAAATAACTCTCCTCACCAGCCACACACAGATCAATCTCATTATCCTTCATCCAAGCAATCAGCGACTCCAGACCATCCACATCCACCACCTCAGCAAGCTCAGAAATAGCATCACTTCCCGGGAAACTATAAATCTCCGTCTCAGTCGCTGACTCACACATCGCCGTGATCAATGCATGCTCACGCCCACCCTTACCTACTACTAAAATTTTCATAAGAAAGCAGTCAAGCCGAGCACCCCAGCATCGTCAAGACTCATTATAATCGATTATTCATCATCCACCCCAAGCTCAAACCTCTTACTCACATCCACCAAAAATCTACCCGCCAAAAGCCGCCTACCCAACAACACCGGAAACTTCATCTTTGACCGGTCTGTCAAACTCACCTTGATCAAATACTGCCCTCCATTCGCAAATCTAATCTTCGTCTTGATAAAACACCGACTCTGCTGCCTCCCATTAGAACTCCTCACAAATTTCTCTTTCCACAACCTCGCCTCTAACCCCCTATACTCCTCAAAATCAAATCTCACCCACTTCTCCCCACCCTTCTCAAACACCTCAATATTCGCAGCATGCATCGATGACGTCCTTGCACCACTATCCACTCTACCCTCCACAGCATCTATCCCCAAACCTGGAAATTGTACCATCTCATCTCTACCGATCACTATCTTCTTCATACAGCAATCAATAACACTAATCTAACATCGGGAAACAATACTTTTTTTAACCCTCCCCTAAGAAGCCTTCTCCCATAAAAAGCTTTTGACGGAGAACCGAAGTCCCCCGCCAAAGTGTGTGTGTGTCGTTTTGCTTTATTGCCTCAAGGTGGCTTTGGCAATATGCCTCACAAAATTTAGCCTGTCCACGAAAAAAGAGCCAATTTCTGAATAAATACTTATGTTACAGATACCGATGACATAGCCTCACATACAGAATATACTACTCCTCTATCACTCCCCACTGTATCTCCTCAAGATCCCCACCATTAAACCAAAGGCTCAAATTCGCCTCCGGATAGATCAACCCTCGCTGAACCTCATCCTCTGAATCCCCTATATCCTGACCATCAAAAAAACCCTTCACATACTCCCGGCTCTTCCCCATCAGCGCCTCCCCAAAAATCTCCACCTCAGGAGCAGCCACATCGATAGAACTCAGCCTATACCCCTGCCCCTCATCGAAATTCAGTGACAACCCTATCTCCCAATAATGCCACGCCACAGACCTCTCCCCCTTCATATCAAGCTCATCAGTCTCCTCAGCCTTCCCAAGCACCGCCTCCACCTCATCCTGGCTAGCACCAAATGGTAAATCATCCAGTCCCTTCCCTAACAATATCCTCTGCACCTTCTTACTCATACCCTTAAATTAATATCACATTTACTCCGCCACCTTCACATCCTTCACACAGCGGAATCCCGTATGCTGCGTTGGAGTCAAAACCTCATGATGATGCCTCGCTGCCGGCCTAAATCTCAGACAATACTGCGAACTACACAAAAATGAGCCCCCCCTAGCCACACGCAAATGCGTCAACTCAGGAGCATCATCCCTAGGCTCAGGACAAGTCCCCTCCACAGAATTATACTTCATCCGCTCCGCATCAGTAATAGCAGTCCTAGGACCCTGCGGGTTTTTCACCGGCCTCTGGACAAACTCATGATAATAACCGGGATGGAAATAATCATTACAGATCTCCCACACATTACCCGCCATATCATACAGCCCCCAACCATTCGCAGGATAACTCTTCACCGGAGCAGTCAGAAAATAACCATCCTCCTCCTTCACCGTGCTTGGAAACTCTCCCTGGTACACATTCGCCAGCCACTCCCCATCCACAAGCATCTCTTCACCCCACATATATTTTTCACCATGCTTACCTGCACGCGCAGCACGCTCCCACTCTGCCTCAGTCGGTAGCCTCTTACCTGCCCACTTCGCATACGCCATCGCATCATCATAGTTCACACAAGTCACAGGATGGTCCATCTTATCCGTAATATCAGACCCTGGCCCCTCAGGACTCCTCCATGTAGCCCCCGGAGTAAAACTCCACCAGCGCCATGCAGACCCCACCCACGGATCCACCTTACCACTCGTCTTCTTAAAGACATTCGCCCCACCCTGCAGCGCCTCCGCAGGAGCCATCGGGAAATCCTCAGCCTTCAACCCAGTCTCAGCCAGTGTCTTATAACCCGTAGCCGTCACAAACTCCGCAAACTGCCCATTGGTCACCTCAGTTGCATCCATATAATAACCATCCACCTCTACCAAATGCGCCGGAAACTCCTCCCCATACTGCTGCCTGTGCCCAGCCTTCATATTCGTGCTACCACGTAAAAACTTACCACCAGGAACCCACACCATCCCCACAGGCGCCACATCAGCAGCATTCTTCTCCGCACGCTCACGCTTCTCACGCTCACCCTGCTCCACCGCTATCTTCTTAAATTCAGCATCAGCCACAGCCACCATCTCAGACTCCTTCTTGATAACATCCAGCAACTTCCCCGCTCCCTTCTCACGCTCCATCAGCTCACGCCTCTCATCCTCCTTCTTCTTTTTACGCGCCTCCTTCTGACCCATCGCCATCAGCAACGCATCCTTAAGAAACGGATCCATATCCTCATCCTTCTCCAACCCCTCCTTCGTATACTGATCCAGATTCTGCACCGCCTCCTGCAACTCAGCACGCTGACTCTCCATCTTCTCAGCAGCCTCTCTATCAGCCTTCGCTTTAATAGACTCCACCTTACCCACCGCACTCTCCGTTGGAGGAAGCTCCACCATCGTCTTCTCCTTACAGCCAGCAGCCATCACCACCGCTCCAGTCGCTCCCATAAGGGCCAAAATCTTCAACTTGCTTCTCATCCCGCAAACTGTAACCTCACTCCACAACAAAGCAAGCCACAACCTAGTAACTCAAATGACCAAATTCAGACCATGCATCGACCTCCACGATGGCAAAGTAAAACAAATCGTCGGAGCAACACTCACCGACAACCAAGACACCATCAAAGAAAACTTCGTCTCAGACAAATCCCCAGCACACTTCGCTAACCTCTACCGTCAGCAAAACCTCACAGGAGGTCACATTATCCAGCTCGGACAGACCCCAAACAACAAACAAGCCGCACTCAGCGCCCTCGCAGCATGGCCAGGAGGAATGCAGATCGGTGGAGGCATCAACCTAGAAAACGCCGCAGAATGGCTCACCGCGGGTGCCTCACACATCATCGTCACCTCATACCTCTTCGCCCCAGACGGCTCATTCCTGCCAGAACGCCTCACCAAACTCGCCACAGAAATCGGTAAAGAAAACCTCGTCATCGACCTCTCATGCCGCCGCACCACCCAAGGCTGGACCGTAGCCATGAACCGCTGGCAAACCCTAACAAACCTCCACATCACCACAGAAAATCTAGACCACATCGCTAATCACTGTGACGAACTCCTCATCCACGCCGCAGACGTAGAAGGACTCTGCAACGGAATCGATCAACAACTCGTCAAAATGTTAGGCCAATGGAAAAAAATACCCATCACCTACGCCGGCGGAGCCGCCACCATCGCAGACATCCACCTCACCCACCAGCACTCCCAAGGAAACGTAGACATCACCGTCGGTAGCGCCCTAGACATCTTCGGAGGCTCAGGAATGACCCTAACAGAACTCACAAAGTGGAATAACCAATAACCCCACCATCAACCCAAGAAAATTCACTAACCAATAAATGCCCGCACTCATCAAAATTCTCCTCTACTCCCTCCTCTTCATCATCCCCATGCTCCTCAT
>JALZVD010000194.1 GCA_023300205.1 Akkermansiaceae bacterium
GAAGCCGCGGAGCTGGCGGGAGTTCATGGCGCAGCCGGGAATGCGGGCGCGCATCATGTAGGAGTCTTGGGCGGGGGTGACGTAGAAGAGGCCGTGGAACTTGAAGCGGAAGATGTCGCCATCTGAGGCGAATTTTTCCTCCTGAGCGCGGGCTAGGATGGTGTCGTAGCAGTCGAGGCCGTTTTGCTCGTGCTTGATGGTTTCTTCACGGCAGAGGTCATCGAGAGGAGTGCCGAAGAGGGTTTCTTCTGGTTGGTCGGTGAATTGCCCTTGGGCATTTTGGCCGAGGAAGGGGGCTTGTTGGACCCCTGCGATGAAGCCGTTGAGATAACCGGTTTGTTCGTCGGTGAAGGGGGAGTCAGGAGTCATTGCCTCTGACTAGCGCTTGGTGTGCCAAGGCCTTAAAATATGGGCTAGATCTCTTGTTGTTCAGGATGAGTCGAATTCATGGAGTGCTAGAAGAGAAAAACCCGCCGAGTTAGGAACTCGGCGGGTAGTGAGGTGGTTGATTCTTAGAACCTGTAGTTCAGCTCAACAGAGAGTTGCTGAATGTCCTCGTAGAAATCGTCTCCGACGAAGTAAGAAGCCTTGAGGATTCCGGTCATATCTTTGTTGAACTTTTTCACTAGGACGGCATCTGCTTCGTAGCCGTAGGTGTTATCCATTTGTCCATCTATAAAGTAGTGGAGGAATCCCTTGAAGGTGATTCCGTAGGGGAGGCCGCCTTTGACATAACCTAGGTAGAAGTCAGTGATGCCGTTATAGTTTCCTACCTTGTTATTGAGACCAATTCTTTGGCCGATGAAGGCATCAGTAAAGCCATTGAAGGCGTGGACGGTTGCGAGAGGTGTTTTGAAATTCTCTCCTAAATATTCGACTCCGGCTGAGAGGGTCGCGCCTCCCGCTTTCATCGTGTATTTGAGGTGGCCGTAGAGGGCGTCGTAGTCACCGCCTGCTAGATCACTAGTTCCGTCTTGGTAGGCGAATTCGGCGTAGATCCCATTGGTGTTGGTAAAGGCTCCGAAGGTGTTGCTTTCGCCGACGTTTCCATTGTTATCGATATCAAGGAGGTAGGCGTAGCCTCCGATTTTTCCAAAGCTGGCGGCGTAGTCAAAGTCGATGATGTGGCCCTCGCCTTCGAAGGAGGTGAGTGCTCCTCCGGCGTCTTTGCCGAAGATGCGATTGATGCGGTCGAAGTAGGCGTAGCTGACATTGAATCCTTCTCCGGTGTAAGCGATCTGAGCAGCGTCAAAGGTTTGCTCGTTTTGACGCCACCCAACGTTTCCGATGAAGGCAGCAGAGTTGCGAATGATGCGCTGGCGACCGATTCTTGCCAAAAAACCATCCCCTTTATACTGGGCATAGAGTTGGTTGAGTTCGGCATTGTTAGGATCGGCAATGGTGGAGTTTCCTGGAGTTTTTGGAGTGGAGCCTCCGGCGCTCTGGTAGTCCTCGATGAGTGCTTGGGTGCCTTCACCTTCTATAAAGGCGGATAAGCCTTCACTGGCATCGCCGAGCGTGAGTCCGAGACGTGCTCGGAACGTGAGGGCATGAGAGGGATCAAGAGGGTCGGTCTCTCGGAATTCGTAGCGGCCGCGGAGATCGCCGCTGAGTGTGATGATATTAAAAAAATCAGGAGCTGAGCTGGCTTGGGTGTTGGCTGGTGCTTCTCCTGCATTTACGAAGCCAATGATGGAGGCGAGGGCGAGGATGGGGAGCTTGAGAGCGTGCATATTTTTTAAAAGCGAGAGCTGTGTGAGTGATCACGAATCATCTAGTCCCTCATCTCAAGAGGTGGGAGATGATGAGGATAAGAAGGAGGATGGCGGTCGCGGTTTTCCAGAAGAGGATAGGGTCTTTCTCGATGAAGGGAAGAGCGTCGCGGTCTAAGAGGGCGTAGTTTGGCTGGCGGAGGTTATTGAGGAATTCGGCCATGGATTGGTGGCGGCCGCTGGGGGTGGGGGCGAGGGATTTCTTAATGGCGGCATCAAACCAAAGGGGGATCATGGGGTTGTGGCGGGTGGCGCTTTGGTATTTTAGGTGGTTGAAGTCGCGGAGGGTTTTGGCTTTTTCCCAAGCTTTGCCAAAGGGGTGATTCTGGTTGGTGATGAGGAAGTAGGCGATGGTGGCGATGGAGAAGAGATCGGACTTGGTGGTGGGCTGCGCGCCGTAGCGATACTCGGGGGCGGAGAAATCGATGGTGCCGAGGGCTGAGTGGCGCTCGAAGGGGGAGGTGATTTCTGAGATGCCGCCGATGTGGCAGGAGCCGTAGTCGATGATTTTGACGACGGGTCCGGGGAGGACGAGGATGTTATCTGGCTTGAGGTCTTGGTGGAGGGTGTCTTTCCGGTGGAGGGCACGGGTGCCTGCGATGATCTGGCTGATGATGGCTACGACATCGGCGATTTGAGCCTGTGGATTGGCCTCGCACCAGCGGGTGAGGGTGATGCCGGGGATGTGCTCTAGGAGGTAGTAGCAGGAGGTGCGGGTCTGGGTGGGCTTGATGATTTTTACGAGATTGAGATGCTGGGTGCGGAGGCCGATCCATTCTTCGAGGGCGAAGCGCTCTAGGTATGAGGGGTCGTCTGAGAAGGTGATGGAGGGGGTTTTTATGACGAGCTGACGACGGGTGGCGGGTTCGGTGGCGAGGTAGAGCTGGGTGTTTTTTGTGGCGGAGAGAAGGCGGTCGATGCGGAGGCCATCGATGGTCATGCCGGGGGAGAGGTCGGGCGGGAAGGGGAGGTGCGAGAGGCGGCGGAAGACTTCGTTTTTATCGGAGTCGGGGAGGGAGGTGACTTTTAAAACAATGCAGGAGCGGTTGTCTGGGCTGTCTTGTGCGAGGTGGGCTAGGAGGTCAGCGGCTTCTTGCGGTGGGTGGGTGAGGGCGGTTGAGATTTGTTGGGGAGTGAGTAGATCGTGGATGCCATCTGTGGAGAGGAGGAAGGTGTCGCCGGGCTGGAGTTCGAATGAGCGGTAGTCGATCTGGGGGTTGTATTCGAGGCCGAGGGCTCGGGTGAGGTAGAAGGTCTCGGGGGAAACTTGAGAGGAGTGATCGGTGGAGAGTTGCTCTATTTTACCCTCGCGGAGGCGGTAGAGGCGGGAGTCGCCGATGTGGAAGAGGTGGCCGGTCTGGCTCTTTAAGATGAGGGCGGTGAAGGTGCAGACGTAGCCTTTTTCTTGGCTGGGGTGGCTGAGGCCTTGGGAGAAAAGCCAGCGGTTGAGGGCGCTGAGGACGCGGTGGCCGGAGGTTTTTACTTCCCAGGGTTCGGGGGTTTCGTAGTAGTCATTGAGGAAGCCTAGGACGGCGGATTCGCTGGCTTCCTTTGCGGCGGAGGCGGCGCTGACGCCATCGGCGATGGCTGAGGCGATGCCTTTGGTGGCGATGATGTCACTGGCGGGGATGCGAAAGCCAAGGGCGTCTTCGTTTTGATCCTTGGGGCCGGTGTGGGTGGACTGGCCGGTTTGGATTTGGATGTTGCCTTGGAGGTGCATGGAGGGAGGGGCTTAGGCTACTTCGATGAGTTCTACGGTTCCGTCTTCGTGGACTTCGGAGACGTGGCCTTTTGGTTCGGTGAGGAAGTAGGAGGCGATGAAGCCGATGATGGAGGAGGCGGCGATGATGTTGAAGAAGCTGGCGGCTTCGACGAAGCTGAAGATGGTGAGGAAGGTGACGGCCCCGACATTTCCGTAGGCTCCGGTCATTCCGGCGATCTGGCCGGTCATGCGACGCTGGATGAGGGGGACGATGGCGAAGACGGCTCCTTCTCCTGCTTGGACAAAAAATGAGCAGGACATGGTGGCGATGACGGCGAGGGCGATGGGCCAAGTGCTGGTGATCTGGCCCATGAGAAGGTAGCCGAGGGCGAGGCCGGCGAGGAGGATGATCATGGTGCGGCGGCGGCCGAATTTATCGCTGAGCCAGCCACCGCTGGGGCGGGCGACGAGGTTCATGAAGGCGAAGCCGGCGGCGAGGAGGGCGGCGGTGGTCATGGGAAGGTGGAAGGTGTCGGCAAAGAAGCCGGGGAGCATGGAGACGACGGCGAGCTCGGAGCCGAAGGTGATGAAGTAGTTCACGTTCAGGATGGCGACTTGGCGGAAGGGGTAGCGCTGGTATTCTGGGACGCTTCCGGTCTTGAGCATCTCTCGGTTGACCTTGATGATCTGGGAGGTTTGAAAAATGAAGAGGGCGGCGAGGGTGAGGTAGATGAAGGTGACTGCGACTTGGGGGAGGAGGGAGACTCCGGCGGGGGAGAGTTTCCAGGCGAGGAGGGCGAGCGCGCCATACATGGGGATGTTCATGATGAGGAGGAAGTAGAGGTCGCGCTTGGTGGAGACTTCTAGGCCGCCGGATTTTTTTGGTTTGAAATAGGTGGAGCCTTTTGGGGTGTTGCGGACGGAGCGGTAGTAGATGAAGCCGTAGAGGATGCTGATGGCGGAGATGGCGAAGAGGGCGTAGCGCCAGCCATTATCGCCCCCGAAGAAGAGGGCGAGGGTGGGGAGGATGATGGCGGCGGCAGCGGAGCCAAAATTCCCCCATCCTCCGTAGATGCCTTCTGCGAGTCCAACTTGCTTGGCGGGGAACCACTCGCCGACCATGCGGATGCCGATGACGAATCCTGCGCCTACAAATCCCATGAGGAAGCGGGTGAGAGCGAGCATTTCATAGCTGCCTGAGAGGGCGAAGAGGGAGCAGAGAAGTCCGCCGGTGACGAGCATGATGCTGAAGGTGAGACGGGGGCCTACTTTATCAACGAGCATGCCGACGATGATGCGCGCGGGGATGGTGAGGGCGACATTGAGGATGAGGAGGGCTTTCCATTGCGCCTTGGTGAGATCAAAGGCGGTCATGATGGAGTCCCGCATGGGGGCGTGGCTGAACCAGAGAACAAAGCAGAGAAAAAAGGCGAACCAGGTGAAGTGGAGGGTTCTTATCGGGGCGCTCTTTAGGTTCGCCATGTTGAGTTTTTCAAGGGGGGTAGAGTTGTTCATTAAGGAGGCTCGGACGTTCTTCGTGGCTGCTTTGAGCTTGCTCTATGCCAAGCGGGGATTGCGCGAATCGATAGGGATGATGAGCGGGATTCATCGTTCGAGGACGATCGCTGAGAGGGATTTTTAGGGTCTTGGCATCCTCTCTGCTACTTGGGTTCATTGTGGGTTCGTGTGAATCCGCTTATGATGATTGAACTTCCCGATTTACGACAGGTCCGCTCGCTAGTGGCAGTGGCTGAGACCGAGAGCTTTACGAAGGCTGCTGAGAGGCTGAACGTGACTCAG
>JALZVD010000195.1 GCA_023300205.1 Akkermansiaceae bacterium
ATGGACTTCGTCATCGAAAATGAAGCACAAGTCGACGCTCTCGATGAAAAAAACACAGCAGAAAAACTCTCATACATGGGCGCCGCCCTTCGCTCCATCCGTGGAGTCATCGGCGAAGAAAAAGCACTACTCGGATTCGGCGGATCACCATGGACACTCGCAGCCTACATGACAGAAGGCGGATCACTAAAAAATTGCTCCAGCCTCAAAGCCATGTTCTACGAAGACCGACCACTCTTTGACAAACTCATGGAGAAAATCTCCACCTCGCTCATCGACCTCTTCCTCCACCAAATCGCAAACGGAGCAGATGCCCTCCAGATGTTTGACTCTGCCGGCGCCTACTGCTCAGCACGTGACTATGAGGAAATGTCCGTCAAATGGATGCGCCGCGTCATCGCTGCTCTCCCTGCAGACTTCCCCATCATCATCTTTGCTAAAGGAATGGCCCATCACTCATCCACACTCATCGGAGCAGGCGCAAAATGCCTCAGCGTCGACTGGACAGTAGACCTCCCTTCATTCCGTGACTCACTCCCGGCAGACATCGCAGTCCAGGGAAATTTAGACCCATCCATACTCGATGGAACCTCAACACGAGTAGAAGCAGAAGCCCTCCGCGTCCTAGACTCCATGAAAGGCAAGACCGGACACATCTTCAACCTCGGCCACGGCATCCTACCCACCGCCAAGCCAGAAAACATGGCAACCCTCGTTGAAACCATCAACAATTACCGCTAAACATCATCAGCAAAAATATTGCCATCCTCGGTGCTGGCATCACAGGACTCAGCGCAGCCCATGCCCTTCTTAAGCAAGGGCACAACGTCACGGTGTTTGAATCCAGCAACAAACTAGGTGGCGCCATGCGCACCACCAACAAGCTAGGATACCTCGCGGAACACGGACCTAACAGCATCATGCTCAATGATGCCAGAATCTCCAAGCTACTCGATGAATTAGATCTAACACATCGCATCATCGCCGCAGACCACTCATCTGCAAAACGCTTCATCATCAAAAATGGCACCCCCCTAGCCATGCCAACATCCCTCAGAAAAATACTCTTCAACAAAGTCCTAACCTTCCCCACCCTACTCCGCCTAGCACGCGAGCCATTCATTACGAAATCCCCCAACCTAGATGACCAATCCTTCGCCGACTTCGTCCGCCATCGACTAGGGAACACCATGCTTAACTACGCCGCCGGCCCATTCGTCAATGGCATCTACGCAGGCGACCCAGAGAAACTCCACTTCAGACTCGCCTTCCCAAGAATGCACAAAGTAGCCAGCGATAAACGCTCACTCATACTAGCCGCAGCCAAAAAACCAGCACCTGACCCAAACAGACTCCGCAAAAAAGAAATCATCTCATTCCAAAATGGCATGCAAGAACTGCCAGATGCATTCCACAAAAAACTAACCAACCTAGGCGGCAAAATCCTAACAGAAATTTCTAACAGCCAAATAAAACCCTCCCCTAACAACAACTGGTCATATCACTTCTCTCATCAAGGAACGGATCATCAACAAGAATTTGACCAAATCATCGTCACCGTCCCGGCACACCGACTCCACACCATCCAGTTTCCAGAAAACATCAATCTAGAACAAACGAAAGCCATCTACCACCCACCAGTCGCCAGCCTCCTCCTCGGCTACAAGCGCACCGATGTAAAACACCCCCTAGACGGCTTCGGCATGCTAGCCAGCATCCCTGAAAAGACAGACATCCTCGGCGCTCTATTCACCTCCACCCTCTTCCCAGACCATCACCGAGCACCCACAGACCACGTAGCCATCAATGTCATGCTAGGCGGCTCACGTAACCCAAGCATCGCATGCCTCCCAGAACCTGAAATGATCGCCACAGCACACAGAGAAATCTCTAAAAACCTAGGCATCACCAGCGACCCCATATTCCATCACCTCACAACATGGAAAAAAGCTATCCCACAAGTCAACCTAGGCCATGAAAATGCCCTCAATGAACTAACAAAGATCGAGGCCAACAACCCCGGCATCAAGTTCGCAGGAAACTACCGTGGCGGAATCTCAGTTGGTGACTGCCTCATAAACGGCATGAACATCTAACCCAGCAACCGAGTCAACGTCTCTTCCCCCACCAAATGAGCTGCCCTAATCTTCCCGCCAACCATACTATGGATAAGCTCCAAACAGCCTTGCTGCTCTTCTAAAGTTTCAAAGTCCATCCCCACAAGCGCACGTCCCACGCGCTCACCAGAATAACTGTAGTTGAAATAACACAAACTACTATACTCCTTAACTTGCAACATAAACGCCAAAAACGCACCCGCTCGCTCAGGGAACTCTATATTCACAAACAACGGATTCTTAAATAATTCAGAATCATAATTAATAATCCGGTAGCCAACAATCTCCTCAGTAGAAACATCCATCGCCTTGATCCCCTGCTCGTCCAGCGTCTTATCAAACTGCGCATACTCCTCAACACTACCGATCAGACCCATCACTGGATACTGCTCATCATCACCCACTTTCCCATACTGCAGATCAACAATGCTAACCTCCTCCGGAAGCTGCTCTAAAATATTCACCAATGAACCCTTCCCCTCCGGAACAGGCACACGCAAATAACGCCGGTGCTTAGAACCGATACCCGCCCTCCTAGAAATGTTAGATAACTGCGCAAAATCCATATTTGCACCACAAATAATCGTCAGCACCTTCTCACCCGGTTTGATCTTACCTGCCGCATGATCTTTCATGATCGCAGCCAGACCCATCGCACCACTCGGCTCAGGAATCGCGCGTATACTCTCCCACAACCTCCGAATCGCATGACAAACCTCATCATTCGTCACCGTCGTGATCTCATCTAACAGCTCGCTACAAAAAGGATAAGTATTCTCACCCACTTTTCGAACCGCAGTTCCATCACAGAACACATCTAAATAATCAAGCTCAGTAGGCCCTCCATTCTCTATTGCTGCCTTCATCGACGCCTGACCCTCACCCTCCACACCGATCACCTTACAATTCGGCCAAAATTTATCTAACCAACAGGCCACCGAAGAAGCCAGACCGCCACCACCTATCGCGATATAAACACGATCAAACGGCACACTAGAAGCCATCACTATCTCATCCGCTAAAGTCCCCTGTCCACCCATCGTAGCCAAGTCATTATAAGGATGAATATAAACCGCTCCCACCTCATCACAGCGCTTCTTCGCCGCTATACCCGCATCATCATAGCTATCTCCCACCAGAACTATATTCACAGACTCACCACCATGACGCATCACCTCACTCTGTTTCACCTCAGGAGTCGAGAGAGGCATGAAAATCTCAGCCTTACACCCCAGAGACCTCGCTGCCAAAGCCACACCCTGAGCATGATTCCCTGCAGAAGCTGCAACAATCCCACGTGAACGCTCCTCATCACTAAGAGAAGCCATCGCGTTATAAGCACCGCGCCATTTATAGGCCTTAATAGGACCTAAATCTTCACGCTTCGCCCAGATCTCAATGCCCAAGTCCCCAATAGGAAGCTTCTCTAAAGGCGTGACATCTCCCACCTCATAGACACGCTTGCGCGCCATGAGTATCTCTTGGAATAAGGCTTCTTTGGACATGTGCCTAGCATCGGTGAACCCGCTTACAGGTCAAGATTGAATCCTGATTTAAGCAGATTATTTCTTCTTTCTCAAAAACGCAGGAACATCAAGATCTTCCCCATCCACAAGATTCGGAGCCTCACCCTCAAACTTACCTCTAGGACCTCCGTCTAACAATAACTCCCCCTGAGGTGATACAATCGGAGGCGCCTTAGTAGTCTTCGCATTTCTTGGTGGCTTAGCCTGCTTTGGTGCTTCTTCTACTTCCTCCTCCGTCGGCTCTTCTTCCTGCTCCTCCGCTACTTCTGCCGGCTCCTCCTCCGCCTCTACACCTGGATCTTCATCGACAATGCTAATTTCTGACTCCG
>JALZVD010000196.1 GCA_023300205.1 Akkermansiaceae bacterium
CGATGGCACCCCGCTCATCATCCACAACATCGGTGGCGGAGCCCGTGAGAATGACGATCTCTTCACCTATCCCATCACCGGTCACTACCGGTGGTTTAAGGCAGCAAAATGAAGTGATGTGCAACGCCTTCGACAGCGCTAAAAACCGGATCAGATCCGACTCGAGCCCCCTCGAAACCAAGCTAGTCCGCCGCACTGATCGCTCCCCCATCCTCTTTCTTTCCCGTGAATGGCCCACCATGCGCTGGGGCTTCCAGCGAGAGAACCTCGGCGTAAGCCAACAACACCCTCTCGACAACTCGATGTGGCGGGAAGCGAGTCGAAAAAGACGCTGCCTCATTCCAATGGCCTCATTCCAATAGCCTCCTACTACGAATGGAACGGGCCCAAGGGAGTTAAGCAAACACACCTCTTTCGCAGCCCCACAAATGAATGGCTCTGGGTCGCCGGCATTTGGGAAGACTTCGCAGAACTAGGCCCCTGTTTCTCTATGCTCACCACGGAGCCCCCCTTGCCTCCGCCATTCACCAATGCATGCCGGCCCTTCTGACCATTTCAGCAAAAAGAATATCTAGCCATCGGATTGAAAAAATTTGCACCTGCTCCCGAGCTTCTCGATTCTGAAAAAACAGCCAATTCTTCCCGCCGTAATACCCCCTCCTACATTCAAGACGAACTCTTTTAACATCGGCGCAAAAAAAACGCGCTTCGGCAACGGAGGGCGTTTGAGAATTCTATCGCTGCGTAGCAGCCAAAACTAGTGGTGGCGGCCAAGCAGCCCAAGACCGAACAAGCCTAAAAGCGTTGAAGTAAGCTCGGGAACGGCGGTAAGCGGAGTTGCAAAGTCGATCGCTGAGCGAAGTGAAGCGAGACCGGCAAGTGACATATTTACGAGATCGTGAGCTCCGTTTTTCCCAGCGTTCGGATCATTGTCGATATGAAAAAGGAGACGATTTCTGCCGAAGGTCGTCGCTCTGATTTCGGTCGTTATTGCGTAGGGCAGCACCCGAGACCCAATAGGCTACTAAAATGTCTCTGCCCATACTAGCGAGGGGCTAACAGCCTCCGTGACTGTCGACCAGAAGACCGTTAGCTCCGGGGGCAAGATCAGACAGCATCACAACCAGACCCGATGAGGATGCGGTGCTCAGAAAAAGTGCCAAGAGCGAAGCGAAAAGCTTCATGAGGAAAATCGCGAATTCACCCACATCCGCTCGCCGTTTCCTGTTCCACTTAACAAAATTTCTTCTGTTGTGTGTAAGTTGCTCGGTGGGGAACCGCCCATACGAGTCGAGCATGTCCACACACCGTTCATAACCGAATAAGAGATTGACACGCCCTTACATCCAGACCATTGAACAGGGAATATCGTTTATTTGGCTTTGATCACTCAACAAATCAATTCAGGGAAATACTTCGGAGGAATCTGCGGCAACAATCCTCAAGGTAGAACTCTTTCTAAAAATTACACCTCTCCTGAACAAATTTAGGAGTCATTAGAGAGTGGAGGGATCGTCACCTTCGGGCCAATTCCCCTTTCTCCCCCCTCTGATCCGGTTCAAATGCGCCTTCAAGGCCTTCCCGGCAAAAGTAAGTTCCTAGCGGTTTAAGAAGATCTCACCCATTCTCCAGTTCCCTCTCGTAGCGACCTATGCTTCGAGAGTCGGAGAACTCAATTTATCACACATCTTATATATGGCAGAAGTCGATCAGTCTCTATTAGCAAAAGTTCTCGGAAGAAAGCAGTCGTTCCTGGCTGCGGACCTAGAAGATGCACACTCCATCATTCAGGATTCCGTTAAAGGAAGTCGGGTAATGGTTATCGGTGCTGCCGGGTCCATTGGTTGCTCTTTCGTGAAGGAGCTTGTGCAGTTCCAGATGGCCGCTCTTCACCTGGTTGATATCAGCGAGAACAATTTGGCGGAAGTTGTGCGAGATCTTCGCTCGACTGGTTCGACTCTTCCCGATGATTTTAAGACCTTCTCGATCGACTTCGGAGGACCAGAGATGGAAGCGCTCATAAGGAGTGAGACCTACGACTACGTCCTCAATTTCTCGGCTCTTAAGCACGTTCGGTCCGAGCGAGATCACTTCACTTTGATGCGGCTGCTGGATGTCAATGTTCTCTCCAATGCACGCATGCTCGATTGGCTCTCAGGCGCCAAGACTCCCCGGAAAGTGTTTGCTGTATCGTCTGACAAGGCGGTGCGTCCGGCGAATATCATGGGTGCATCAAAAGCCATGATGGAGCGGGTATTTATTTCCCGAGCGGATGAGATTCCCTTTGGAAGCGCCCGCTTTGCCAATGTCGCATTTTCGGATGGCAGTCTGCTTCACAGCTTCGTCCAGCGAATGCAAAAGGGACAGCCGTTTAGCGCGCCGTCAGACGTGCGGCGTTACTTCATTTCGCATCAAGAGGCTGGTCAGCTTTGCATCCTCGGGTGCTTCGCCGGTCGAAATAAGGAGATCGTCTATCCTGACTTCCGCCCGGACGAAGACATGATGACCTTTTCCGAAATTGCCGTCGAATTCCTTAGGCACCATGGCTACGAGCCGGCGCTGTGCGAGACGGAGGATGAAGCACGTGCCAAGGCGGCTTTGCTGACTCCCGATAGTAAGGAGTGGCCCTGTCTCTTTTCGGGATCTGATACCAGTGGGGAGAAAATGTATGAAGAGTTTGTGGATCCGGCAGAGTCGACGACGACCGAGCGCTTCAAGCATTGCGGTGTGATCACTGACCCTGTTTTTCACGGGCGTGAGCGTTTGGATGAAGCCGTCAATCAGCTAAAAGACTTACGGACTGCCGGAACGTGGACTTTGGACAACTTGATTGATGCTGTCTCCCACGCTGTGCCCGAGCTGGCGCATGCGCGGGCGTCAAAAAATCTCGACCAAAAAATGTAAGGTTTATGCCATCTGACTCCATCCTTATTCTAGGCTCAAACAGCTACCTGGCACGTCAGACTTTTTCGGAGTTACTGAAAAGCGATCGCCGCGTTTCAACCGTGTCGCGTCAGCCTCAACCAGAATCTGATTTTCACACAGTTGGGGATTGCTTCGATGAGGCTTTTCTTGCCGATGTGGTTTCACGGGTAAATCCTGCGACTATTATCTCTTTCATTGGTGGACCAACCTGTCCTGGAAATTATGCGGATTTAGTGACACTTAACTGCGGTGTGCTTCAGCAATTGTGTCGCGTGGCTTTGGAGGGTGTGAAAGTCATCTCGATTGGTTCGGCCGCCGAGTATGGCGCTGCTACAGAAGAGTTTCTCACAGAATATCAGGAGGTGAAACCCGCCTCTGACTATGGGCACGCCAAGTTGGCCCAATCGGCTTTTGCTACTGGGGTGACACACCTCACAGGAGCTCATCTCATTATCGTACGTCTCTTCAATCTCATTGGGTCCAATACTCCTTCAACGCTTATTTCTGAGAAAATCCGCCAGCGTGTTGTCGATCTGGAGACGAGCGAAGATCTGATTCTGGACGATCCTGATATGACCCGTGACTTCATCGACGTTGCCGATGTTGCCTCCGGGTTAGTCGCTCTCGTTGAATCCGATTGCAAAGCGGGTATTTATAATTTGTGCTCTGGCCGGGCCACTTCTCTGGCCGAGCTCGCGGCAGCCTTTATGACTTCTCACGAGAAGAAAGGGTTTCTTAAGAAGGCCGAAAAACCGGAGTTTCGATCACCTGTGCGACGAGCTGTGGGCTCGACAAATAAATTCCTCGCTGCCACCAAATGGTCTGCGAGCCGCACACTTCAACAGTCAGCTAATGATCAAGCGGCCGTAACCACCCCCTTACTATGACCACCCTCGATCAGGAAAAAATCTCGGCGTGCTCGATCGACAAAATAAAACGCCCAGTGAAGACAACTGTTGGCGAACACCTTAGGTCTGGCATCACATTGATCTCGGGAGATAAAGGTCAGTTTTTCAAGCGGGTTGAGCGCGTTGGTGGTTTTCCCGTGTCAGAGGGGAATTGGTATGACATCGGTCAATGGGACGAACACAAGCGCACCCTAGACTTTCTAAACGTGACTGAAGGAAGGTTATGCTAGCCACAAAAAAAATACTCCTAGTGTCCCCCAAACCACCGCCGTGGCATGGTGGCGCGGTGGCTGCACAAATGATGCTGGATAGCCCCGAGGTAAAGGAACAGCACGATATCCTGCACCTTGATGCAAAGTTCGCAGATTCGGTTTCCGAATTGAGTGGTCTTTCATTGAAGAAGATCAAACGGCTTGGTTGCTATCTCTGGAAGATGGCATCCTATCGCTTTAGTAAGCCGATTGGGACCGTGGTATTGACCCCCACGTTTTACTTTGGCTCTTTTATGAAGGACTCCCTTTTTCTCTGGCTAGCATGGGCGTTGGGAATTCAAAATCGCGTTGCTTGGTTCCACATGAGCTTCGTCACTATTCAGTATGAGAATCGAGGCGCTTTGGCTCAATGGTACATCAGGAAGACCTTATTACGTTGTAACCATTTTATCATCCAATCGGAGGCCTTGCTGGAATACTTCCCATCATTCATTGACCGGAAGCGCTGCCAACTCATTCCCAATGGAGTCGATGGGCCGGAGGAGCTGCAAAGAGAGTCCAAACAGGAAGATCATGTAAGAGTCCTCTATATCTCTAATATGGATGAAGCCAAAGGCTGGCGGGTCCTGTTTGCAGCAGCAGGGAAACTCATCCAGAAATATCCTGACAAGGAAATATCAGTTCATTTCTTCGGAGGCGCCACGAAAGCGTGGCCAGAGGAAGAAATCAGGGGCATTTTTGCCGCCGGTGAATCACCCGGGAAAATCACGTATGGCGGATTTGTGAGCCCTGAGGAGAAAGCGCTTGCCTTAACCAACGCTGACATTTTTGTCCTGCCATCTTTCAATGAGGCTTTGCCGCTCACTGTGCTGGAGGCAATGGCGTATGGGGTTCCCGTGATTGCCAGTGATGTGGGCGCTGTGAAAGATGCGCTGATCGAAAACGAAGGTGGGCTTTTAGTACTGCCGAATAACGAAGACGCGCTTTACGAGGCCCTCTCAAATTTAGTGGGAAATCGAGATTCCCGCGTTGCGATGAGTGAATTTAATAGAGCTAGGTTCCTTACTGAATACACCCGATCAGCATACGGACACAGATGGAGCCACGCTCTGAAGCTGATTAATACACCCTGATATCAAAAATGCCCGATTAATTCTACCGTGACGACCTGTCTCGCTGCCGTCGGCTATTTATTTTTCATCCACGGCTATTCGACAGGCTACATGTTCAACAAATCCGCACTCTGGACCGGAAGCGGCTACGTGCACTGAAGTGGTCCCAGGAAACGGAGCCAGTGTCTTATTGATGAATTGAGCTGGTCGGATTGGGGTAATTAACCCGAAAATACGACCAAATGAGTAAACGAAAACGAGGGCATCTGAGTGCCGAATTTAAAGCCCGAGTCGCCCGAGAGGCGATGGAGAACCAGAAGACGATTCAACAAATCGCCAAAGACAACGACATCGCCCCGA
>JALZVD010000197.1 GCA_023300205.1 Akkermansiaceae bacterium
TCCCATTCACTCCACATCAATGGCTCCAAGATGATAACCTACTAGAAACCTTCGAAAAAAACTCACAGATCAACGGATCAGCAGAAATCAAAAGACTCCCTCTCAACAGACTCACCACCTTCGTCCCTGAACTAGAGAAAATAGAAGGCATGTTAGATCTCTCCGCCAAGTTCACAGGAACCATCGCTGAACCTAAATACAAAATCGAATACCTAGCTGAACTACCCATCATCAGCCTCAAAGATGCCGGTGTAGATGACATCACAAACGTAAAAATCACCGGCCTCATAGATCAGTCCATGATCCTCAATAGCGATTTAGTTGCCAAAATCAATGGTGGCAACTTCTCCGTCTCAGCCGTAGTTGACGTCAATGACCCAGAAGCTCCAATCTTTAATGTCAATCTCCTAACAAACCACGCCTTAGTCTACCGTGATGACGTCTTCGCTATGCGCGCAAATGCCAAAATCAATCTAGCAGGAACCATTGAACAAGCTACCATCTCTGGTGATCTAGGCATTGTAGAATCCCTCTTCTATAAAGACATCGACCTCATCCCCATCGGAATCCCTTCATCAGTAGAAACAGTCAGCCTACCATCCATCGACACCGAAGTAAATGAAACACTACCCATCCCCCCACCATTTGACCAATGGAAGCTCAATCTAAAAATCAACACAATCGACCCTATTTTAATCCGAGGAAACATCGGCAGCGGGCGCGTCAAAGGAACCATCAAAGTAAACGGCAACCTCGCTAAACCTAGCCTTGATGGCACCCTCCTAGCTCAAAAAATCAAAGCTAAACTCCCCTTCAGTATTCTAGATATAAACAACGGCAAGATCATCTTTAAGCCTAATAAGGGCTTCATCCCTGAACTAGATATCCGAGGGAAGTCACAAGTTGGCGTCCATCGCGTCATCCTCAATGCCTATGGATCAGCAGATGACCCCAAGCTTACTCTTAGCTCATACCCCGCACTTCCGGAAAACGAAATCATGACACTGCTTGCGACCGGCACCACAAATTCAGGACTAGAAGACAGAGACGTTGCCACCTTTAAAACACTCCAACTACTACTACTAGAACTCAAACAGCGTAGCGACAGACCAGGCGGAAATAAACTCTTCAGCAAAGTCCTCGGAGGAATCGATAATCTAGACCTAAAAGTCGGAGAAACAAATCAACTCACAGGTGATAAATATGCCTCCGCCACCGCCAAGCTCCATCGCCGTTGGTTCCTGACTGCTCAGATAGACAATAACCAACCTCCCCAAACAAGAGGACTTCTCATCTTCGCTCTTAGGTTCAGATAAATAGCAGTATGTTTAAATTCTTCACATTAACTCTCACTCTTATCTGCAGCCTGCTCAGCACGGCCCATGCAGCACAAGTGCGTGTGCTTGGGCTTAATCAAGATCTTAGCCAAATCATGGCTTCACTTATGAAACCAAGATTAGAATTCATCGGCAAACGACCAGCTACAGAATGGAGAGCTGATGACGCAGCATTTTTCCTTCGTGAACTACTCAAAAAAGAAGGCTATTCAGAAAGCAACGTAACCTGGGAACTACCAGGAAACGACCTCATCTTACTTAAGGCAGAACTTGGCACACGCTACGTGTTAGGGAATATCTCAACCATCAGTAATGACCCACTTTCACAAGACCTCATCAATAAATATTTCTCAGAAATCATCGAGGAAGGCAGCCTCATCAAACGTAAAAAAAATCCTTATCTCAAAGACTACCCGCCACAAGGGGCCGCTAACATTGCAAACCACCTAAAATCAATAGGATATTGGGATGCCACAGTAAGTGTCGTAAATGTCCAAAAACAATCAAATGGACAGGTCAACATTAAGCTAAACATCCAGCGTGGAAAAATGCACGACATCGCCTCCCCTACATTCACAGGTATCACACCTGATCAAATTACTAAAATAAGACAAGAAATTACACCCTTTATCGACAAACCCGCCACAAGTAAAAATCTCAGTTCCCTCAAGAACGCTGTCCACCAATACTACCGCGACCTAGGTTACCAATTCGTAAAATTAAAAGTCAGCTCCATCAACACCTCAGCTATAGAAATCAGCTTTAATATCAAAACTGACAACATCTACCGAATTCGAAAAATCAATTTAACAGGTAATAAATTAACCAGATCCTCGCGCTTTAAGCGTTACACCTCGCCTCTCAAAGGTGAAACATACAGAGAAAGTGACATCAATGAAGTCTCAAAAAAACTCCTCCTTACAGGTGCCTTTGAATCCGTGAGAATCACACCTCACAAAATCAGTGCCAACGAACTGGAACTCAACCTAGAAGTCTCAGAAGCCAAACCCCGCTTCATCCGTGCATACGGAGGTGTAGCCAGCTTCGATGGATTCGTCCTAGGTGCCGCTTATACAAACCAGAACTTCCTAAGAAAACTCCAAACATACACCATCCAATCAGAAATAAGCTCACGCGGATTACTCGGTGAGATTAGCCTAACAGAGCCCTACTTTGGCGGCATACCACTCAGCCAAACCACAAGAATCTACGCCCTTCAACGCAGATTCGATGGCTACAGGAAAAACCAATCAGGATTTGAACTCGCATTCAAATGGAACTTTTCAGACTCTATCACATCGCGCCTCTATGCCAGCCTAGACTACATCAGCCTAGAAGCCTCCGGACTCACTGCCGCAGAACTAGGGCCTAATGACTACTTAAATATCAAGTACGGATATGAACACACCCTAGACTTAAGAGACAGCCCTGTATTACCCACCAAAGGACTCCATGCCAGAGGATTATTAGAATACGGCACCATCAGCGGTGATGCTACAAACAGCTACTTCCGAGCAAACCTTAACACCTCTTACCGTCATCAACTCAATAACAGCAACAACAGCAGACTCATCTTCCGTTTCAACACAGGCGCTGTATTACCATCAGATGCAGATGACCTACCCATTGATCTCAGAATCTTCAGCGGTGGCTCTGACTCCATAAGAAGCTTCGGTGAACGCGAGCTAGGACCACTCTCAGCATCAAACGACCCCATCGGCGGAGAGGCATACTGGAATGCCAGCGCTGAATACATCCACCCATTCAATGACCTCATCTCTGCCTCAGTATTCTATGATACTGGAAACCTCTTCTCAGATGCAGAAAGCTACTCATTCAGTGATCCCACTCAAAGTCTCGGACTAGGACTCCGAATCGACCTTCCTGTTGGACCCGCCAGATTTGAATATGGATACAACCTCAACCGGGAATCAGGAGAACCCCGTGGCGCATTCCACTTCGCTATAGGCGCTAAGTTCTAAGGAGCTGGAGCTAGCACTGGAGCTGGATTCAATAACGCATCCACTGTCAATGTCGCAAATGAACCAACGATGCCAGAAAACTGAATACGCCCCTGCTGGTCGATTACAAAACTCTGTGGTGACTTACCCACTCGATACTCCTTGAACAATCTTAGCTGAGGATCAGATATATTTTTACTACTAGTCTGAGCCTCTTTCTCTAACTCACGTAAATTTCCTATTTGGTCTTTATTCACACCAATCAATACAAAGTTTTTACCCAAATACCTATTATCCACTTTGCGCATTAAACTTAACAAATCAACCGTCTTATCCACTGGCAGATCAAAGCTAGACCAGAACACTAACATCACTACTTTTCCCTTATACTGAGACAAACTTACCGGATTACCAGAGCTATCAACCCCTGATATTTCAGGAGCCACGCTCCCCTTACTTAGATTTTTAACCCGATGAACAATTTCCATCGCCACTTCTCCCACTGTCGTTCCTGCCACTTTCTCATTTGCTGAGTGAATAATAGCCTCTTTCACCAAGGCCAATCGACGCCCATTATTCACTGCCGAGTCTCCCATCTCACTAAGAACCATCGCTAGTGAAATAGATACAATCCCTTTTTGCTTAGGATCATTTACTCTCTTATAAGAATTTTCAATAAATGCCTTCTTAGCCATAACCGGCTGCGAAGAAACTGCTACATCATAACAAAACTCCCCTAAATCAGGATCACCCATATGAAATCTAGCCGCGTAATCCATAATAAACTGCACGTCCTTAGTACCCAGTGGAGTTTTCGCTAGTAACCACCCTGCATACCTGAGCGTCCACGCTTCTTTAAGCTCCACTCCCACCACCTTAATCATCCGGGTTTTATAACTCTCTACATCAGGTTTCTTAGCCATAGTAAGGCGCAGTCTCTCCATCGACTGCGCTCCTGCTAACTCACTCTGCCAAGCACCCATCACGGCTTCATACTCCTGCACGATTGCCTCTGCCTCCAACGCTGTCCCAGCGTTACTCAAAGATGCAGTAAAGAGTAAAAAGAAAAGAATTTGTAAGTATTTCATACCCATAAATCAGAACTTAACTCCTGATTTTCTAATGACAAGCATGGAGACCAGAAATGTAAACTAGTTGACTCAGACTAGTCTTCAATTAAATTATCCACACCATGAATGCCCCATCAGTCACAGTAACCAACAACAAAACATCTCAGATTTTTCAAAGAATATTCAGTATACTAGGGTTTCTACTATTCGCTATGTTCTCTTCTCTTCAAGCCAATGATGATAGCCAATACGGAACATCCCTCTGGCTCACTGATTCATGGCTCCTTGGTTACGGGATATTATCCTTCATCTGCTTATACAATACCATCCGCCCTCTTCCCCCAAAAGTATTTCTAACTCTAGCCAGCATTACATTTGCTCTAGCTCTCTTTCGTGGCTCACAGATAGACTGGAGCCAACCCCTATTCTGCTTCATCGCTCCAGAGGAATTCGCCAAACGTAACCCAGCAGGAAATGAAACCGGTGGACTCATCATCATGACCCTATGGCTCCTACTACTCTTCTGGATCAATAAAAAATCCCTGCGGCTTAAGTCGCCTATTCAGCAGAGTGTGTAACAGTGCCACACTTTCTTATCGGTGGTTCACTAGCTTGCTTTGCACATGATGCTAGGAACACACCGAGAAAGGCTATCGTGAGTAGGAGTAGGAGTTTCATAATCTTAGTTGTGTAACAACATACAACAGAATCAAAAAAGCTGAAACCCTAACGTTAAAAATTAGGATTCCAGCTTAAAATATTCAGGTCTGCTAATCAGACTAAATGCTACTACTTCACAATCTTCGCTAACAGATCATTCATACGGTTCACCATATTCTGTGGATTATCCATCATTCCAGCCGCAAGTAGCGCATTATCTGTCAGCTGTTGAGTAACCATACCAGCAAGCTCCGCATCAGAATCCTTCAGAGCAGAAAGATTCTTAATCACCTCATGCCTCGGGTTCACCTCAAGCACCACTTTTGGCTCTGGTGCCTCTTGCCCCATAGCCTTCATCATAGCGCGCATCTGAGCATTCGGTGCCTCCTTCGGTGCTAAAGCAGCCACCGGACTATCCACTAGTCGCTTTCCTGCCTCTACTTTCTCCACACGCTCACCAAGAGTCTCAGCCATCCAGCCAGTCAAAGCCGTAAGTGACGCTTCATCTAGTGCCTCACCCTCAGTAACCACATCATCTAGCTCGATGTCTGCACGGTCAGCACTAACCAACTTCTTGCCTTTGAACTCAGGCATCGTATCGAACACATACTGATCAACAGCATCTGTAAACATCGCTACTTCAATACCCCGAGCCTTGAAAGCCTCAAGATAAGGACCATTCTCGATAACCTCACGAGAAGCCCCCACTAGGTAATAAATCTCATTCTGATCTTCTTTCGCACGATCAATATAGTCAGCGAATGAAGTAAGTTTACCTGCATCAGTCATCGTGGACTCAAATCTAAGTAGATTAGAAAGTGACTCCTGGTGCTCAAAACTAGTAGCGATTCCCTCTTTAAGGAATCTACTAAACTTAGCAAAGAATTCCTCATACCCCTCAGAGTCGTCCTTGGCTTGCTTCTCCAGAAACTTAAGAAATCGCTTAGTGATCAGCTTGTTTAACTTCTGGATCAGCGCACTATCCTGCATGCTCTCACGTGAGATATTCAATGGCAGATCTTCACTATCGATCACCCCCTTGAGGAAACGCAACCAATCAGGAAGAAGATTCTTAGGCTTAGCATCAATCATTACCTTACGGCAATAAAGAGAAACTCCAGCCTCCATCTGCCCCATTCCAAACTGCTCTTGGTTCTCCTTAGGAACAAACAATAAAGAATTAATCGCAAGCGGCGCATCTGCACTAAAATGCATCGTGTAGCGAGGCTCATCCCACGCTCCAGCTACAAATTTGTAAAACTCAGTATAATCTTCACTAGTAATGTCATTCTTAGACTTCAGCCAGAGAGCCTCAACCTTATTCACCGTCTCACCGTTCAGTTTAATTGGGAACGAAACGAAATTTGAATACTTCTCAAGAATCTCTTTAATCCGATCAGCCTTTGCAAACTCCTCCTGACCTTCCGTCAGCTTCAGCACCATACGGCTACCACGTGTAATGTCTGAACTATCTTCAATCGTATAGCCGGTAGAACCATCACTCGTCCAGACAAGGTGTTCCCCTGCTTCTGAATCCCAGCTATGAGTATGCACCTCCACCTCGTCAGCTGCCATGAAAGCACTGTAGAAACCTACTCCAAACTGCCCAATCACATCCGCATTTCCATCGCCCTTCTCCTTCAACTGCTCAAGAAATGCCTTAGTGCCCGAGTGCGCTATCGTTCCCAAGTTCTCCTGCAGCTCTGCACGGGTCATCCCTATACCAGCGTCTGAAATCGTCAGAGTATTCTTTTCCTCATCAGTGGTGATATGAATCTCAAGTGGCAGATCCGCATCCACCACACTATTCTCAGTGAGTTGCTTAAGACGTAGCTTCTCTAGAGCATCTGCTGCATTTGAGACTAGTTCACGGACAAATATCTCCTTATCCGTATAAAGTGAGTGGATCACAATGTCCAAAAGCTGCTTCACTTCCGCTTGGAAGCCATGTTTTTCTATATCTGTTGTTGCCATAATAAGTTTGTTATCTGTGTGATTTAGATGGCGGCAACATACGCCTAAGAGACTCCTGATCAAGTCAAATTTTACAGCTTGAGTGTCTTACCTCATCTACTTAGATAACAGCAAAGATATTTGTTTGCTAGTCGGTAGTTTTTGAGTAGCCTATCTACTAGTAACAATGACTGAACGTTCCAAGACACCACCTAAACCAATTCCACAATTTGCAGTGGAAATTCGTGACCTGGTAAAAACCTATCGCTCCTCATTCAAACGTGAGACATTCCGTGCTGTAGATAATGTTTCTCTCAATATCGCTCCAGGAGAAGTCTACGGCCTCATCGGCCCAAATGGATCAGGTAAATCCACCACCATGAAAGCGCTACTCGGACTAGTAGCTCCCACTTCTGGCATCTGCAAGGTATTTGGCTGTGACTCTCGTAAAGTAGATGCCCGCAGCGAAATTGGTTTCCTCCCCGAGAACCCCTATTTCTACAAACACCAGACCGCAGCAGAAACACTAAAATTCTACGGTAAACTATGCGGCATCAGAGGTAAGGAATTAAAAAACAGAGTCGACGAGCTCCTGGAACTAGTTTCTCTAAATCATGCACGTAATCGCAGATTAGGTGGATACTCTAAAGGAATGCTACAGCGTGTCGGTCTAGCTCAAGCCCTAATCCAGAATCCCAGACTGCTCGTCCTAGATGAGCCTACTGCTGGCGTAGACCCTATTGGATCTCGTGAGATAAGAGACTTAATCTTCCAACTCAAAAAAGAAGGTGTCACCATATTCCTCTGCTCACACCTATTAGAACAAGTTCAAGAAGTCTGTGACCGTGTCGGCATTATATTTGAAGGCCAAATGGTAAACGAAGGAACGCTTGAAAAACTCACCTCGATAGAAAATCAACATGAACTCATCATCGAAAATGCTGACGACGGACTACTCGAATCAATCGATGAATTAATCATCCAACATCAGACAAGCGGTGCCAAATTAATCAGCAGCGGGACACCCCGCTCATCACTTGAGAAACTATTTATAGATACGGCTAATAATAGAACTAGAACAGAGCAAAAATAAAATGCCCACCTCGACTCAGAATTTCCAAAAAACATCATTCATCTCATTCTCTCGCATTGGAGTGATTGCTAGCCACACCTTCACACAATTAGTTAGAATGAAAGTATTCTACTTTTTGATCGCCTTTGTCATCCTACTCTGGGGATCCAAGCAAATCATCTTCCCTAATGAAACTGGAGGAGACGGCAGCCCAGAGCAAGAACTGCGACTGATCAAAAGCGCAGGATTCGCTGCCATGAACATGTTCTCCATGCTTCTAGCTCTATCTGCAACAGCACTTCTCATCCCTAAGGATATAGAAGACCGCACACTCTACACCATCTTGTGTAAACCCGTGCCAAGATTAGACTACCTCTTAGGAAAGCTCCTAGGCGTATTAGTACTCATCTTCGTATCACTCATTGCTATGGATATCGTCCTCAGCTTCTTTTTGAATCAAAAGGCAGCCAGCATCATTGCCATTCAAACCGAGCAGCTCACCTCCAGAGGCATCCCAAAAGAATTGATCAATGAACAACTCGCCGGTCTCAAAGCCCATGGAGTCACCATCAATATCCACCTCGCAACCTTTGCCATCTTCCTAAAAGCCATCGTGATCGCATCAATTGCACTCCTGATCTCTACATTCTCATCATCCACATTATTCACCCTCATTCTAACCCTCATCGTTATTGTGATCGGTCTCATTCAAGCTGACGCTCGTGACTACGCCACCACCATGGCTGAATTCGGCCAACAAAATCAACTCTCTAACATCTCACTAGCCGTCGCCGTATTCTTCCCAGATCTACAGTTCCTATCAGTCGAAGACGGAGTCATTGATGGCCGGAGTATCCCACTCAGAATCATCGGCCAGATCTCTATCATCGCCCTCTTATACTTCGCCATATATATCATTCTATCTTGGTTCGCATTCAGAAAGAAAGAATTCTAAAGAAATGAAACCGCTACTGAACATCATTCTCATCCTAGCTATACTAGCCGTCACAGGCTGGCTTAGAATGCCCTATGAACAGAAGCTATCCGAAGAACTTCATGCCCTAAAACTAGTCCCCCCAAGACTTTCTTTAGAAGACCGCTCTAAGCTTAAACAAAAAGCATTCGTAGCAACCTACGGTAGCCTTCGCCCTACGATCGCTGCATTCATGAGTGTAAAAACTACCAATTACCACTCAGACCAAAATTGGGATAAAATTGAAGACGCTTTTAAAGAAATAGTCCTACTTGACCCATATAATTTTTACTATTGGGATCAAGCTGCTTGGCACATGGCATCAAACGCTGCAGCAGATAAACAAAATGATAGATCCCTAACTGAAATCGGAAGAAAACAACAATTTCAAAACTACATCCAAAAAGGCAAAGATATAATAAATCAGTCCATAAAAGTTAATCCTGGAGACTGGAGATACCTTAACCTTAAAGCAAAATTAGAAGCCAACAGATACAGAGATCCTGACTACGCTACAGCCGTAGCAACCTATCAAGAAATACTACAAATCCCAGATCTTCCCAACCACATAAAGAGATCAGCAAAACTGGAGATTCTATTCGCCATGCAGAAACTCCCTCAGCGCCATCAAGAATCATACAACCTCGCAATACAACTCTTTGAAAAAGACACCTCATACCATGTCCCCACCGTTTTAAATGAAATTCTGATTGGCCAAAACCACCCACTTAACAACGTAAGCAACTCCATGTCACTTAGTGAAATCTATGGATCTAATCAAAACGCATATAAAAAACTAAAAATCAAATGGCTACGCCGTGAATTAGGCCAGAAACCCTACGGACTCGAAGAAGCAATTCAACAAGTAGAAAATAAACTCCTTATACCCCAAACAAAACGCCTATTCCCTCACAAGCCTTTATTTATGAACTAATCATAAAAAACACATTACTGAGTTAGGACAAACTTACTCTATTTTTTTCTTTCCCTTTACTCATCTAGCGTGCATGCATAGATAACACCCAGTTAGTTCAACGTTTACAGTCCATGAAGATCGCATTATTTGGAGATATCCACGCAAATTTAGAAGCCCTAGAAACCGTCTTAGCAGACGCAGAGGCACAAGGCTGCGATAGCTACGTCTGCCTTGGAGATGTTGTTGGCTACAATGCTAATCCCTCTGAATGCCTAGAAATTATCCGCCAAATGGACTGCCCTGTCGTAAAGGGCAACCACGATGAAGACGCAGGAGGCGACCACTCATTAGAAATGATGAACCCTATTGCAGCAGAAGCGCTGCAATGGACACGTGACCAGCTAACAGACGAACAACGTGAATTCCTCGCTAGAATGAGAATGGTCAGACAAGTAGAAGATTTTACGATCGTACACTCTACACTAGACCAACCAAACGTCTGGAATTACGTCACCAACAAGTTTGATGCCATGTCAAACTTCTCATACCAATTTACCCAAGTATGCTTTCATGGACACACTCACGTCCCTAGAATCTTCGCTCGTGGAGCTAAAGTTCAGGACGTCCCACCAGAATCAATCGAGATTGAAGAAGGCATGAAATACTTCATCAACGCCGGATCAGTAGGCCAACCTAGAGATGGAGACTGGCGGGCTTGCTACTGCATATATGATATGGATGCTAAACTCATCTATTT
>JALZVD010000198.1 GCA_023300205.1 Akkermansiaceae bacterium
CATTTTACAAGGACAGAAAATCACAGGGAAGTTCCTAAAGTATTGATCCCATTAGCGCGTATCCAAGCAGCTCTAATGGCTCCGCAAAGCGAAGTGGCGTCCATGCATCTAGGGAGGTGTTATAAGCCGCTGGTAAGTTCTTCTGTGGAGAGAGTTACTGAATTGTTAGAGCAGGCAGCGAGACATCGATGTAAGATGAAAGCTAAGAGGCTGATCTCGATTCGGGAGAGCCATGGTAGGGACCAGGCTTTATGGATAGCATTAGCTGAGACACTGGGCTACAGGCCGAACCGTCTATCGATGACCTTGCTTGCTCAGCGCTTGCCTATTCAGGAGCTGAAGTCGTCTGGAGAGAGGATCTTGGGGTTACTTTTTGGGGCGGCAGGATTTTTGCATCCAGATATACACAATAAAGCACCAGAGGATACACAGGAATGGTTAGAGGATCTCTGGGGGACTTGGTGGCAAGATCGTCTTCAATATGAGCTGGGTCCAGAAAGAGAGATTAAGTGGGTGCTACATGGAAGCCGGCCGATCAATCATCCGCAACGAAGATTGGCGACCCTTAGTGTGATTGCCCAGCATTGGTCAACATTTCGAAGATTGTCTGACCAGCCAGAATCGCTCATAGAATGGCTTAGTTCATTAAGTGATCCATTTTGGTCCAGCCATTACACACTAACTTCTAAGGCTGCGGATAAGAAGTTAGCACTTATTGGGAAAGATAGAATTACTGATTTAGTGATGAACCATTTTTTGCCGTTGAAAATAGCGGAAGGGGACAAGGTTGCATGGGCTACATACCAATCATTTCCAGCACCAGCAATTAATGAGAAGGTGAGGCGTGCGCATTACCGATTATTTGGTAATCGCGAGGATGCCGCTATCTTTCTCAAGAAATCTTGGCATCACCAGTCCTTATTACAGATCTATCAGGATTTTTGTTTGTCTGATACAAGCGACTGTGAGGTATGTCCGTTTCCTGAGCAGTTGGCGCATTTTTAACTGTATAGATATGGATAGATGTTTTTTCTTAAGATTTTTTTATTTTTTTTGGAATGAGCCTAAGAAAAGAATGGGTGAAGCGTTTCTACTAGTGAATAGTCCAGGGATAAGCCAATGGACAGAGACCCGTTAACAATGATAACCACTGCAGATGATCTAGTAGAGTATGCTCTGAAAGAGTATGAATCTCCACTGATATGGTATGCTATGGGGATACTCAAGGACTTGGAGCGTGCGAGAGATGTGGTGCAAGATACTTTTATACGTCTTTATAAGCAGGACGTGGAGAAGGTTAAACGAGGGTTAAAAACATGGCTCTATACTGTGTGCCGTAACCGTGCTTTAGATGTGTTACGGAAGGAGAAACGGATGGTTGTTGTGGATGATGAGATGTTTAGCTATACCGAATCCAAAGATCCTTCTCCTGATACTATTGCTGATCAAACAGAACGAGTGTCGCAGTTGATGGAGTATTTGGAGATCTTATCCGAGAATCAGAAAGAGGTGATATTGCTGAAATTTCAGCAGGGGATGAGCTATTCAGAAATCAGTGAGTCGACTGGACTAACTACGGGGAATGTAGGATTTCTGCTACATAATGGGCTTAAAAAGCTCAGGGAAATATTACCCAAGGATCTGATTTGAAAAACAATTTATACCTATAAGATGATGAAGAATACACTTACAGACAACGATCCGAGATTGACTGCATATGCTCTCGGTGAGCTCCCTAGAGATGAGGCCGAAGAGGTATCTAGAGTGCTGGAAGCTAATGAGAATATTAGACTGAGGAGAGAGGTGGAGAGTCTAGATGCTCTGGGCGTGATGCTTACACAGGATCTGAGTAGGGCTGGTTCAGAAGATAGGGATACAATTAAGTTGAGGCTCAGCCCAAGTCAGCGTGATGCTATTTTCCGTTCAGCAAAGGTAGCTACTGCTGCAGATGTGAGCTCGTCACAGCAGTCTGCTTGGTTGAGACCTGTGTTGGTGATATTAGGTGCGGCAGCGTTAGTGTCTATTTCATTTATCGTATTAGATAACGTGGATAGTAATGAGGATGACTTGGATCTGATGCCTAGGGTAAGTTTTTCTGATATGGATGAAGAGACATTATATGTTCCTATTCAGCCGAATGATACTGCGTGGGGCGGTATTTCAGATCTTGATTCTAATGTAAATAGAGTGGGTAGTAGAGGGGTGGATCCTGCAGATAGGGGTGTGAGCTTAGAGGAGAGTCCAGATGAATTAAGTGAGTTAGTGGATCATGTATGGGTGCATAGAGCTGATAAAGCGGTGACAAGAATACCGCTGGTCTGTGGTAAGGGGAGCTGGAACAGGGTAAGGCATCGTATTCTAGAGGATGGTGTGCTTCCTAATAGAAACGCGGTAAGGGTTGAGGAGATCATGAATGCATTCGATTATGATAAGCCTTCTGATCTGGAGTTATCTTTTGTTAGCGTTGGGGTAGATTTGGTTAGGTGTCCATGGAATGATGATAGTCTAATTGCGGTGATTTTAATTAAGAATACGCATTCTGATAGCACCCAGATTGAAAGTGCTGTTACTTTTAGTGAGTCGGTAGAAAAATATCGGTTAGTTGGGTATGTAAAAGCTAGGGATGGTAAAGGGGGAGGAGGGGCTGTTATCGCACCACAATTGGTGACGATGAAGGCAGGAGGTTCTCACATTGTTCTATATGAGATAGAGGCTTTAGCCGGGATAGAAAGCGCTGCAGAGGTTCTATCGGTAGATGTTCGGACCACTAATCTAATTGATGAGCAATGGGTTCATGAGGATAAGTCTCTGATTATGCAGTATAGTGAAAGGGCGTGGGGTAAGGCAGAGCAGGAGGTGCAGTTTGCTTTAATTCTAGCAAGTTGGAGTCAGTTTATCTCTGATCGCTGTTATGATGAGAAGATGGGGGCTGATCATTTAACAGGGGTGTTGAGATTGTTCAAAAATTCTCATGAGTTATCTGATGCTCAGAATCATGCTTTAGAGGTTATGGAAAAAGGGATTGATTTAAAATAGAGCTTTGAGAATGTGCATTAAAAAAGAGCCACTCAATATGAGTGGCTCTTATTATTAAGATGTTGTAAGAGGTAGTTAAAAACTACTTCTTTTTCTTTTTAGCAACTTTCTTCGCTTTTTTAGCTACCTTTTTTGCTTTCTTGGTAGTTTTTTTCTTGGCTACTTTCTTTGCTTTTTTGGCTACTTTTTTCTTAGTAACTTTTTTTGCTTTCTTGGTAGTTTTCTTCTTAGCGATTTTTTTTGCTTTTTTAGCTACTTTCTTTTTAGTGATTTTTTTTGCCTTTTTGGCTGTTTTTTTCTTAGCAACTTTTTTTGCTTTCTTGGTAGTTTTCTTTTTAGCAACTTTCTTTGCTTTTTTAGCTACTTTTTTCTTAGTAACTTTTTTGGTTTTCTTGGTAGTTTTCTTTTTAGCAACTTTCTTCGCTTTTTTGGCTACTTTTTTCTTAGTAACTTTTTTGGTTTTTTTAGCTGCTTTCTTTTTGACTGCCTTTTTAGCTATTTTCTTTTTCGCTTTTTTGGCTACTTTCTTTTTAGCTACTTTTCTAGTTGCTGATTTTTTAGTGACCTTTTTAGCTGGTTTAGAAACAACTTTTTTCTTCGCTATTTTTTTTGCTTTTGATTTCTTTTTTGCTGCCATGGCTGTTTTAGTGCGGTTGTGCGTTAGTTAGGATCTGATTTATGTTGTGAGAACCATTGATGATTTGATTACGAGTTGAGGCTAATTTATGAAAAGTAAAAATGAATTATTTTTCAAATTGTTAGATTCTGTTAGAAAATCATTAAATGGTTTGTTTTAATTCATCAACATCTACTCATTGTGAGAGAGTTAAGTCAAGGGTAAAACTTTACGTTTCCATAATATTGAAAATTGGCGGCCTTTCTGTGTTGTTTTATTTTGATGTTTTTACTGCTGTTGAATAAGCTTAGGTTTTTTTATGTTAGGGTCAATTGTTGAAAGAGTTTTCCAGAATGAATTGTTAGATGCGCTACCATGATAGATTACTTTACCTTCTTTTGTGATGATGACGAGAGTAGGTAGGTTTGATATGCGGAGTTCTTTACTCAATGATTTTATATTTGAGTCAATTAGCCATAGAGAAGGAAGCTCTGGTTTAGTCTGAGTAATAATTTCTTTTGCGTTTTTGATTAGAGTTTCATCATTTTCTAAGAGGACTGATGCGAAGGTTATTTTGCCCTTTTTACATTGCTCTGCTGCGCTTTGGATAAGGGGGAGTGTTTTATCAAGTTGAACGTTCCAAGGTGACCAGAATCTGAGAACGATTGCATCATGATCTTTGATGATTTCTTTAAAGGTAATGTTCTTTGTGTCATTTAAAGTATGCATTTCACGTTCAGGTTTGATTGTGATTTTTTGCATGATTTTTTTATTCCTGAGTTTGGTGATATGATGAGAAAATGCACTGGCGGTTTCTGGGCTGAGCCAGTAGGCCTCGGTGATGTGCTTTTTAAAGTTAGTCTCATCATTATTTAATAGAGCTTTGAGTGCTAGGCTGTATTGGATGACTGATTGCCATTGTTCTTTTGTGGCGAAAATTTTTGAGGTGTCGAGATCGAACTCCTTGAGTTGATTTTGAAATTGAGTGTGAAGAGCAGCGATGGCTGTATAATTTTCAGTATCGACGTAGTAGAGGAATGTTGCTTCGAGGATGACTTGTTTATTTATTCCTAGTTTTGAGGCAGTAGCTATTGCGGCTTCAAATTCGAGAGGGATTCTAGCAGTGAAAAGTTCTGCTTCAGCTTTTTGGCGTATCTCATTTGCGTTGGCTGTTGCGTAGTTAATAATGAGACAGAGTAAGGAAATGATGATGTTTTTCATAAAGGTAGAGAGTTAGCGTAGTTACTTAGATTATGATGTTTGATGGGAAATGAAAAAGGTGACAACTAGTCTGTCAATAAACAGGTTCATTGCCACCTTGGTAAAGGCTTAATGCTGAGTTGTGACTATTTCACAGGGATGGCTAGTTTTTGTCCTACCCAGATTGTGTCTGTTGTGAGGTTGTTGGCTTCACGTAGTTGGTCTGAAGTGACTCCATATTTTCTAGTAAGTCCCCAGATGGTGTCTCCTTTTGCTACTGTGTGTGTAGAGGCTGTAGCGCTGGGGTCAGCAGGGAGAGGTGTGTAGGGTTGGGGGGTCGGGATATTCTGTACAACTGATGGGCTAGGTGTAGTTGATACTCCTGGGATAGGTTGGTAAGGTGCACCAGTCTCGCCATTTGCACCTGGGACAGAGTATGGGTTAGTGGTTGTTGAGCTTGTTGCTGATGGGCTGGTCACGGCACCTGGTACTCCGTATGGATTTGTAGTAGTGGCAGAAGTAGTGGCGGCGTTGGCAGCTTGTTGTTTCTTAAAAGCGGCGTATTCTGGGTTAATAGTTGCACATGATGTGATAAGAGCGAGGGATGCAATCGTTGCACTAGCCACGATTGTTTTGTGTATAGTTTGAGTATTCATTGCTGTTATTCTAGCATTTAAATAGTTAATGTAAACTAACTAATTTAAGAAAGTTTACACAGTTGTGAGTAGGAAGCTATTTATGCTCTAATGCTTGCATGATCATTAAAGGGTCTTTGTTGAAGCTCAGATTACTTCATTTGGCTGGATTTAGAGTTGTGTTAGGGGTATTTATTTAGCGAGAATTTATCTATTTAGTGATGTGTGATGAGCTCGCTTGTTAGAATAAGTTCTAACATGGTTTTAAACTGATGGTCATTTTTAGCGGAAGCGGTTTCTATTTCTTTGACGGTTTTCAAGTCGCGAAGGTTTAGTTTTCGACCTTTAGCGTATTCCGCGATTTTGATGATAAGATTACGGGCTATGATGTGATCATTTGAGTTGAGGATATTCTTAAAGTCCTTGATATCTTGAAATGATGTTCCTAGGAATTCACCATCGGTTTCGATTTTTAATTTATTATCATATTTGTTTCTGAATCTGCCGATGGGGTCGAATGCCTCTAGAGCGAATCCTGGAGGATCCATTTTAAGGTGGCATTCTCTGCAATTGATGTCTTCTCTGTGTTTGAGCAATTGTTCTCTAACTGTGGTTACTTTTCTGAGATCAGGGACAAGTGCTGGAACTTCTTCTGGAGGCGGGGGAGGAGGTGTGCCCATGAATTCATCTAATATCCAATGTCCGCGTTCTATGGGTGTTGTTTCTACTCCATTTGCTGTGAGAGTGAGTATGCTGGCTTGGGTAATGATTCCTCCTCTGATGGAGTCAGCTGGAAGAGTTGTTTTTTGTAAACTGTTAGGATTACTCCTGCTGTTAAATGGAATCTTGTAAAAATCTGCGAGACTTTTGTTGAGGAAGGTGTAGTCAGAATCAATGAATTCCCTGACGCTTTTATTTTCTGTTAATACGTGGTCAAAGTATTGGATAGTTTCTTGTTTGAGGTCATTTGATATTTTGTAGTATGCTTTGTAGGGACCTTTAACATCAGGAGGCATTGTGCCTAGTTTATCTAGTGATAGCCACTGAGTTGCGAAGCTATCTATGAATCTTTTTGATTTTGGGTCATCGAATAGACGATCGATTTGTAGCTTGAGGATTTTTGGGTCACTTAGTCTGCCTTGGGCAGCTAGGTTAAATAATTCTAGATCCGGCATGGAGCTCCAGAAGAAATAGGAGATTCTGGAAGCGAGTTCAAATTCATTGAGCTTGTCTTGGCCTGTCTTGATGTAGAGAAATTCTGGCGAGACGATCATTGCTGAGAATGTTTTAATGAACGCTTGATGCCAGCTTTTGGATTGGTTGTATTCCTTATTGAGTCTTGCTGTGTATCCGTTTATTTCATTTTTTGTTGGTGGGCGGCGGTATGCTCTTGCCATAAATCTATGGAGTATTTGAGCTCTTGTTTTCTGATCATCGAGATTAGGGGTTTGTTTTCTTCCTAGGGTTGTTTGGTATGAAGGAGGTGGCCATTCATTGACAAACGGGCCTTCTACCTTGATGTCAGTAATTCTGATTCCTGGAAATAAGATGTGGGTGTCTTTAGGTAGTTTGTTTGCTCTGTGTGCTTGTCTCAGTTTATTGGCTGGTCTTTGAGCTCCATTTGCAAATGCTATAAAGATTTTATATCCATTATCGATCCAGAGATCATAGGTATAAGTGGTCTTTTTATTTTCTAGCTCGAATGTTTTTTTTACGCCACCTGATTGATGTGCGATTGTTCCGAGGTCTAGTTGTAATGCTGAAGTGAATGGAGGGAAGACTGTTCCATTTTTATATTTAAATTGATCAATCGGTTCGGCTTCTATGGTTACTCTGTAGTTACCTGATATTTTGATTTTTGCTTCGTCTCCTTTGTTGATTAGCTTTGCCCCGCCATCTCTTGTGATGAAGGTGTCTTTCGTACTACTGGTGAATCTTCTGTCTCCACCGCTTAGGGAGGCTAGGTTAACTTGATGTGTTTCGGGGGCGGGTTTGTTGTAGTTTTCAGTGAATAATGCTTGGTTGATACTTTTTTCGGCAGCGGTCATGTATTCTAGTAGTAGGTCACTAGACATGACGAGTGACTCTGCTTCAGTATCAAATCCTTTTTCTACCGTATCACTATAGATGTATGCGCCTGGTCTGAAGTCGCCGTCGTTTAGACCGAGGAGGTCTTTAATCGTGTAGTTGTATTCACGGTGGTTGAGTTTTCTGTATCCTGTGGTTTTTGTGCTAGTAGGGGTTTCTTTATTCTCTGTTTGTTTCAGGATGTATGCCATTAGCTGGTCTGTTTCCTGCTTCGATGGCTGGATCTTCTCAGATGGTGGCATCTCTTGGTGATAGAGTTGGTCGTAGACTAGCTGCCAGACTTTGGGGTCGAATGTATCAATTTGGTCGAGCCGGATATCACCCTTTTGTTTTTGTGCGTTATGACAATCTGCGCAATATTTCTGGATGAAAGGTTCAATTTTATGGGGGTCATATTGGGCAATTGAGTGCTGTAATGATAGAGCACTGATTAGTAATATGGATAAATAATGACGCATCTTTATGGTGTATAGAATAAGATAGAGTGAACGATTTTACTGAAGAGAAACTGTGCCGGTAGCTTTGTTGAATGCATCCGTTTCTATACCGAAGTTTTGTAGCATAGTGGTATAGAGATTATTTAATGGGGTTTGCTGACCGTTATTTTGCTTGGCGTTGACGTGGCCTTTGTGCTTGAACCCTCCTCCTGCGAGTATGATGGGGAGGTCTCTGTTAGAGTGTCTTGCAGCATCACTTAATCCACTACCAAAGAATACCATGGTGTCATCTAATAGGGTGTTAGTGGAGACTTTGGTGTCTTTGAGTTTTTGGATGAATTTACCGTATTGTTCCATGTAGAAGCGTTCAATCAATAAGAGTTGGT
>JALZVD010000199.1 GCA_023300205.1 Akkermansiaceae bacterium
TACTATTTCACGCAGTGAAACGGAGCTGGCACAGTCACCACTTCCATCCCAGCACAATGAGCGGACATGATACCAGCAGGCGCATCTTCAAATGCCAAACACCTCTTCGCATCAACCTCTAAACGACTTGCCGCTTCTAAAAAAATATCAGGAGCTGGCTTACCACACTCCACATCATTCGCAGTCACTACCTCATCAAAAAGATCACTAATACCTACCGCCTGAAGCGTCTTCTCCGCCACCACACGGGTACTACCAGTAGCAATTGCCATTGGAACCTTACCGCGAAGCGATCGTGCATAGTTAACTACATCTTCATTAATCTCCACTTTATCGATAAGATTCAAAAACGCCTCACGCTTAGCAAGTGCCACATCTACAGCATCGAGACTCAATCCAAACTCACCATTAAGCTCCCCCACAATATCCTTCGTCGGCCTTCCACCCATTGAATAAAATACATCCTCAGGAAACACATCTTTAGGTACATTAAATTGAGCTAAGGCCATACTCCAAGCAGCAAAATGCGCCGGCATAGAATCCACTAAAGTCCCATCTAAATCAAAAATAACAGCGTCAAAGCTACCAGCAGGAATGTCTAAATCTCCGAATGTATTCATCGTAGCGACTTAGTGACTAACCACCAAAATAAAGCAAGCCAGATTCCACTATTTACAGTGATTATTTCGTTACACCTTGAACATAGATAATTAATCCATCATCCTACAATCAATGAAACCCCTCACCATTCTCATCACGCTAGCCACAGCCATCATGCTCAACTCTTGCTCAAATAGTATCAAGAACTATAACGGCATGGTAAATATCAAAGAGATTGATCCCAGCATACAGATCGACCTCCGTTACAAAACAACTAACAACATCACTAAAAAACCACTCTACCCCTATAACATGCCCGCTCTGCTGAGACCAGCAACAGCAAAACGTCTAGCAAACGCCAGTAAACTCGTAAAAAAAAGCGGATACCGCCTTAAAATATGGGATGCCTATCGCCCCCAATCCGCCCAAATCGCCCTGTGGAATGCCTCTGGAAAGAACCCTAACTTTGTAGCTGATCCCTACAACAACCCCTCACTTCACACATCCGGAGTCGCAGTAGACCTCACCCTCGCATTCCCTGACGGAACACCCGCACTCATGCAGACAGACTTTGATGAATTTAGTAAAAAAGCATCACCACACTACAAGCACCCAAATCCCCTAGTCAGAAGAAATCTCCGTATTCTAAAAGACGCAATGGATCAATCCGGGTTCCTCTACATCAATTCCGAATGGTGGCACTTCCTAGATAAAGACTACAAACAATACTCCATCATCCCATCCATACAATAACGGCATGAAAAAAAAGAATATCGCCATCATAGGAGCAGGCCCAGCAGGACTCCGCGCTGCTGAAGTCGCAGTAAAGGCAGGGGCCTCGGTTACAGTCTATGACTCCAAGCCATCCTCTGGCAGAAAATTCCTAGTCGCCGGAAAAAGCGGCCTTAACCTCACCAACTACGAACCCTGGGACTCCTTCCTCCAGAAATACCATGGCCCCAATCTTCCCCAGAAACTATGGAATAAAATCCTCAATAACTTCGACAATCAAGCCCTCAGACAATGGGCTCATGACCTCAGTATCGAAACCTTCGTCGCCTCTTCAAATAAGGTTTTCCCCACCGAAATGAAAGCCGCCCCCCTACTCAGACGCTGGATAGAAAAACTCCGCAAACTAGAAGTCACCTTTCACTTCAACCACCAATGCATTAATTTCAACAGCATCAATAACAACGTAGTGCTAACTTTTTTCTCACCAGTAGGCAACGTTACAAAGCACGTTGATACAGCAGTCCTAGCCCTAGGCGGAGGCTCCTGGCGTAACACTGGATCAACCGGAGACTGGGTGAATATATTCAACCATCACAACATTACCACCACCCCACTAACTTCCGCTAACTGCGGCTGGCACACCCTCTGGAATCCTAATATCCTCATCGAAGCAGAAGGACTCCCACTAAAAAACATCATTGTCTCAGCTGGTGATCAATCCATTGGCGGCGAACTTGTCATCACCAAATACGGACTCGAGGGAGGCCCCATCTACAAACTCGGCGCAGCAATCAAAGCGCTTCCCTCACCATCCATCACCATCGATTTCAAACCCAACCACACAGCTGAACAACTCATAGCAAAAATGGAATCCGCAAGAGAAACAACGAAAGGCAACCTCATCAAAGAAGCGAGAACTCGCTGGAAACTCAACACCGCCGCCCACACACTACTCCATGACCGCTTCATTCCAGAAGAAAACATCACGGTCCAGAAACTCACCCAAGCCATCAAGAACTTCCCCATTACACTCACCAAACCTCGCCCCATCGATGAAGCCATCTCCAGCGCCGGAGGCGTCCAGTGGTCAGAACTAGACAACTCTCTCATGCTCAAAAAACTCCCCCACATCTACTGCGCAGGAGAAATGTTAGACTGGGAAGCCCCTACAGGAGGATACCTCCTACAAGCCTGCTTTGCCACCGGATCCTGGGTCGGCAGAGCAATCACCAACTAAAGCAACTTCACTCCGCCATCTGCAAAAACAATCTTACGCTCTTTATACAGTTTCCCCAGTGCCTTCTTATAAGTCTTCTTACTAACTCCAAACATAGCCTGAATAGCAAGAGCATCACTCTTATCTCCCACATCAAGAAAACCATTTCCCTGCTGAAGCTTAGACATAATTTGCTCAGCTAAAGTACCTACTTTTTCTGCGCCAGGTTTCTGTAAAATGATGTCCACTTTATCATCCTCACGCAGCTGAAGAACGTATCCCTTTAGCTTATCACCAAGGCTAACTGGCTGAAAAATCTGATCATGATAAATCATCCCCCAGTGTGTACCTTCCACGATTACATTATAGCCATTCGTAGATCTGCGCACCACGATAATATCCACCTGCTCATCTTCTAAAAATGTGCGTCTTTCCTTACCCAGAAATCTACCCAGCTTAGTCGTCGCCGCTATCCTTCCAGACTGCTCATCCACATAAGCCTGCACCATCACAGTCACACCCTCACTAACTTTCCTCTTCTGCTCACCGAAAGGCAACATCAAGTCCTTACTAAGCCCCCAATCCAGAAAAGCTCCAGCCTGATTTACCTGTACCACGCGAAGCGCTGCACATTCACCCACCGTTATCTTAGGCTCCTTCGTCGTAGCGATCAGCCTATCCTCCGAATCATTATAAATAAACACACGCATCCAAGAACCCACCTCAGCACCCTGCCCACCCTCATAAGTCGGTAATAAAATTTCACCACACTCATGTCCATCCAGGTAAGCACCACGTTCTTCCAGACGCACCACTTCCAAACTATTCCATTCACCTAAATCAGCCATAACTTAACAAAACTCCAGAGCTACTGGAAACGGTTGAGGTTCAATATCCTTCTTGACCGACTCAGCCGAGAACACTCTCTCACTCGGCATCATCGCTAATGCCTCCTTCACAGACTGTGGTCTATCCTTCCATGATGGACTCATTAGTTGATACATCCATGCCTTAAACCCTTCCGGCACATCCCCTCTAAATCCACTAATATACGGAAGTTCACCCACCCTATGCTTCGCTTTAGCTACCTCTATAGGTAAACCTGAGAGCGGATGCCCGCCTGCTAACATCGCATAACACAACTGACCTACCATAAATAAACTAGTCACCTCCCCCACAGGCTTCCCCGCACAGAGCTCTGGAGCTGCAAAAACAGGTGAGATCATATCAATATCAGAACTCCCGCCATGAATCAACTCCATCAACTTACTATAACCCATATCCATAAGCAGGAAATGCTTACCACCATTCGCCTTCTTCTGAACCAATATGGACGACAACCGAAAATGATAATGGAAGAACCCATACTTACTCAGCTTACCCAAAGCTTCCAATAATTGCTGAGCCAGACAATACACGTCCCAAACATCAAATGAGCTATAGCCAAGCATGTTTTGGATAATATCCCCACTCGCGGATGCACTGACAATAAAAGCCGTGTCTCCAACTATCCCAGCATCTAAAATAGGAAGAATACTAGCATCTTCAATACTCGCTAAATCTCTTACCAAACTTAAAAAATTCTTTTCGAAAACAGCTCTTTCCACATTCTCAGGAATCAGAAATTTCCTCAAAATAACATATCTCCCAATAACATTATCCTCAGCCAGGTAAACCTTACCTAATCGCCCCTCTCCTAGGCTTCGTTTAATGTCATATCGGTTCATCTCTATTATCTCTCTGGCAAATTTCTTTGCATAACCCTAATACAACCCCAGGAATTAGCTATCGTATCTTACTGACCATTTTATCCGTTTTCTATTTCTCCTCTCTTCGATTAAACATAATCTCGTGAGCTCCAATATATCCAGTATCAACTAAAGCTTTATTCCACGTCTCGATAAGCAACGGACTTTCAAAAATCAAATACGCTTTTAAAATCCAAATAAGCCCCTCTTGCTTATCACCCGCGCTGAACTCCTGTAATGCATGAGAATAATAATAATAAGGGTGATCTTCCATATACCCAAACAAATCCGCCATCCTCTTAATCTCAGCTTCATATTTACCTGGCTCAGCAGCCTCCAGCTTAGAAATAGAGATGAAATATTTAAAATCTAACAACGGCAGAGCATTCCCACCTCTACTTTTCATTAATTTATCGATATAACGAATATACTCAGCTGTTTTTTCATATCGACCACCAAAGAAATTAATCTCCACCAAATTCATCAAGCTAGGTATATGATTAGGATTGATCTCTAGAACCGCATCATAGTATTCGATCGCCTTATCAACTTCATGAATCTGCGCCCAACAAATACCCCTTAGCCAAATCATATCCATATCATCTGGAAATAGGCTTAACGCATTATCTATAGCAACCATACAACTAAAATATTTTTGATCTCGGCTAGCCTCAGTCGCCTTACGCTTGTATTTAACATAATTCTCCCTCGACTCGAGAGGCAACTTCTCAAACTTAAGGCTTATATCTTTAAGCCGTTTCGCTACAACTGGATCCTGAGCAGACACAATAGACATGCTCATAATTAACGTGACTAGAATTGAAAAATTGAATAATTTCATAATATTTTTGTTTAGATCCACAATTAATACAATAATCTTAACAATGTCAAGTGATAAGGGTCTTCATTAATCATTCACTAACTCCTCCTCCCTCACCCCTCTCATTCACCTAAATTCACCCAATAATTAACAACTCATCAAACCTCAGATAAAAGTTCCACATTAAAAATATAACCTGCCCCATTCAATCACCAAAAAGCCCAAAACAGATCATCGATAAAGATTATCATTAACTTTTCCATACTATATAACATTTAATGCCTATATTAAACACTCTCATCAGTAAACATTGCCACAACCATACCGAATTAGCCACAGATCACACTAAAAGACAACTCCTCACAAAAAAAACACAAAACAATTCAATTTTATTTTGACAGATCACCCGCCTCTGCTACTTTCCGCCCGCCTGTAAGGAAGTTTACTTCCAAGCAGGCAAACAAGTAATGGTATCAATTACACTGTTACGCTCTTGTAGCTCAGGGGTAGAGCGCATCCTTGGTAAGGATGAAGTCGGCGGTTCAATTCCGCCCAAGAGCTCCAGAGTAATAGTACCGTATTGATATAATCCAGCTCGTCAAAAAATGACGAGCCTAATTAAAGCGCAAAAAAAGAAAAATAAATATTATGGCTAAAGAAGCATTCGAAAGAAACAAGCCGCACGTTAACGTTGGAACTATTGGACACGTTGACCACGGCAAAACTACTCTCACAGCAGCAATCACTAACACACTCGCTCTAAGCGGTGGTGCAGTTGCTAAAGCATACGACGAAATCGACGGCGCTCCTGAAGAGCGTGAGCGTGGTATCACTATCTCAACAGCACACGTTGAGTATGAGACTGAAACTCGTCACTACGCACACGTTGACTGTCCTGGTCACGCTGACTACGTAAAGAACATGATCACAGGAGCAGCACAGATGGACGGAGCAATCCTCGTTTGTTCAGCAGCTGATGGTCCTATGCCACAGACTCGTGAGCACATCCTTCTTGCTCGTCAGGTTGGTGTTCCAGCGATCGTAGTATTCCTTAACAAAGTCGACCAGGTTGACGATGACGAACTCCTCGAGCTCGTTGAAATGGAAATCCGCGAACTCCTCGACATGTATGAGTTCCCTGGAGACGACATCCCCGTAATCATGGGATCAGCTCTCAAGGCCCTCGAAGGTGACGCAACTCATCAAGAGAACATCCTTAAACTAATGGCAGCTGTTGACAGCTACATCCCTGAGCCAGAGCGCCCAGTAGATCAACCATTCCTCATGCCAGTGGAAGACGTATTCGCGATCTCAGGTCGTGGAACTGTTCTTACAGGTCGTATCGAGCGTGGTATCGTTAACAAAATGGAAGAAGTTGAAATCGTTGGTATCAAAGACACCATCAAGACAACTATCACTGACATCGAAATGTTCCGTAAACTTCTCGACGAAGGTCGAGCAGGCGAGAACGTTGGTCTCCTCGTTCGCGGACTCAAGAAAGACGACGTAGAGCGCGGTCAGGTTGTTGTTAAGCCTGGTTCAGTCACTCCACACGCTAAGTTCATTGCAGAAACATACGTTCTTTCTAAGGACGAAGGAGGTCGTCACACACCATTCTTCTCTAACTACCGCCCACAGTTCTACTTCAGAACAACAGACGTTACCGGTTCCATCAAACTTCCTGAAGGAGTTGAGATGGTCATGCCTGGCGACAACGTTGAAATGGAAGTTGAGCTCATCACCAAGATCGCGATGGAGAAGCGTATGCGTTTCGCTATCCGTGAAGGTGGCCGCACAGTAGGTGCAGGACGTGTAGCTGACATCCTTGACTAATTACCTAGTAACCACACTTTTTTAATGCGCTAGGTTTCAGGATATTATATGACTGAAAACTGGATTTCAAGGGTGCTTCAAGTTTTAAAGCTTGAAGTACCCTTAAATCGCATTAAAAGAACTGCCCCACTTGACAACAAATCAAGAGGCAAACAGAAGTAAAGAGGAGTATTAAAACAAACAGGGTTGTAGCTCAATTGGTAGAGTAGTGGTCTCCAAAACCATTGGTTGAGAGTTCGAGTCTCTCCGGCCCTGCCACTCCTTAACAAAACAAATAACAAAACATGTTTCAAAAGATTTCAACATTCATCGGCGAAGTAAGGGGCGAACTCCGCAAGGCTACATGGCCTTGGGATCCGGATCCAAAAGCCAAAGGCCTAAAGAAATACAAAGAGCTCGTTGACTCCACAGTCGTAGTCATGATCGCTATTGTCCTTCTCGCTGGATTTGTTGCAATCTCTGATCTCCTTCTATCAAAAGCAATCAAGTTCATCTCAACTAGCTTCTAAACAACTAGCTAAAGACAAACGATAAGCCTACAGTTTTACAACAATCTCATCTCAACGATAATCTAACACAATCAGATGCCAAAAATTCCACCACCTAACAAGCAATGGTACGTAGTTCACGTTCTCTCAGGTCAAGAGCAGCGCGTGCGTGACCGTATTTTGCGTATGGTCGAAACAGAAGAAATGGGCGACTTCATCTACGAAGTCCTAGTTCCTCAAGAAATCGTCTCAGCTGTTGGTAAAGGTGGTGAGAAAAAGGAAAGAAAGAAGAAATTCTATCCTGGCTACATCATCGTTAACATGAATCTCTACACAGAGGATGGTCAACTCCAAGAAAATACTTGGTATTTCATGAAAGAAACAGATGGCATTATCGGCTACGCTGGAACTAAAAATGAACCCATCCCTATGCGCCAACGTGAAGTTGACGCCATGCTCGCACAGATAAAGGAGCGTGAAGAAAACATCCGCCCTGCTATCGCATTCGAAGTAGGAGACGAAGTTAAAGTATCTGATGGTCCATTCCAAAGCCAAACAGGCATCGTGGAAGAGATCGACGAAGAAAAAGGAAAACTACGCGTGTCAGTGACCATCTTCGGTCGCGCCACACCTGTAGAACTCGAATTTTGGCAGGTAGAAGCTGGTGAGTAATTCATCTGCCCACAACATCATCATCACCATAAACTAACATCAAACAATTAGCAAAATCATGGCTAAGGAAGTAAAACAAATTCTAAAACTCCAGATTCAAGCTGGACAAGCAAACCCGTCACCACCAGTTGGACCAGCACTCGGTCAAGCAGGTGTAAACATCATGGCGTTCTGTAAGGACTTCAACGCTCAAACTCAGAGCAAAGCAGGAGATCTTCTCCCTGTTGAAATCACTGTATTCAAAGACAGCTCATTCACATTCATCACTAAGCAGCCACCTGCAGCAGTTCTTCTTAAGAAGGCAGCCAAGATCAAGTCTGGTTCTGGCGAGCCTAACAAGATCAAAGTGGCCACACTTACAAAAGCGCAGCTCCTCGAAGTAGCAGCCATCAAGATGCCTGACCTCAACGCCAACGATGAAGATGCAGCATGCAGAATCCTCGCAGGAACATGCCGTCAGATGGGAATCACAGTAGAAGGCCTCTAATTCTCAGAATTAGATACTGATAATAAAACAAATTTCAAAAGACGTGTCATCAGACACGTCTTTTTTCGTGCTCTTATATTACGTGATCAAGACAAATAATATACTTAGCCGATCAAAAATAATTGCTCGCCTAACACCCCCTGTGCCACACCTTGAAGCCTAAACCTTTTCTTCATGAAGAAGATCCAGAACCCTCGTCTCATTGGCAAACGGGTCACGGAAATAGATCAAAACATGCCTCTTGATCACCTTAAACTGAATAGGCTCCCCATTAAGACCTAACTCATAATGATCCCCTAATGTAGCAGGATAGTTCTCCAACTTCTGGAGAAACCATAGCACAGCAGAACTATCCTTCATCAACCTTAGCGCATTCTCAGCATCATTATGTAGTATCATGATTTAAGAAATACTATACTGAACTAATCAAATACCCTACTACTTAGTCGGCGGTAGCACCAAAATAGCATTTGTCATACTGAACGCCTTTCCTGCATCCATAGTCTTCTTACCATGCCCTCGCCCCCATGAATCACTATAAATAAGCTCTTTCTTCTCACTATTATAACCTATGATAAGCCGCATATGCCCCCCTCTAGCCTGTGGTAAACCAGGCTCAGGAAATAAACCTAGCTGTAGACACCACCCCACTGGAACCCCTTGGTCAATATATTCTTTGATCTTACTTAGAAACCTAGAAAAAGAATTTTTCTCCATCATCACTGTCCGGAACGTCTCTGGATCACAATTCCCAGTAAAGTGACTTAAGCTAATATGCTGCTTACTAGAAACCCTTGCATAAGCCTTCTCCCCTTTAATCGGTATAGACTTTTTACCCATCTTTTTAGCAAGTTGTTGATAAGAATTCACATCACGCATCATCTCCTTCACCCCATTTTGATAAGTCCTATAGTCCAGATTACTATCACTCATCCCCTTCGGATACTCATACAGAATATTCACCCTAGAATTTAACTGGCTAGTAACCTTCTTTAGAGACCCCACCATCTCTCTCAACGAAGTCCCCCCGCTTGCGCTAGACCCTGCAAGCTGAGCGATCTCATGCTGATCAGTCGTCCTACCATAATATTGATAAATCCTGGCTGCAGATGCACACGCACAATACCCCTTCTTACCTTGATCAATCATAGGAATATTATCAATATAGATATCACCAGAGCTCTTATCTCTAACTACATTTGCCCTCAGAGAAGCCCTATTCGCAGTCGACTCCCCACGACCAGCCATCTTTGATGACATCACTCTTAGTCTTAAAAATTCAGCCCCACTGCGGGAACTAGATTGCTCTAGTTGAAACGCACTACCATTAGACTCCCATGTATTACTAATTAAATTGACAGTCCCTTTGCCCTCTAACTTCCTAGGCTGAACAGAAAGCTCCTCGGATAATGCACTCCTTAACTTACCAGCCAAACCACTAAACTGATCCATCGCAATAACACCATTATCTCCCCTATTATAAAAAGAAATGGATACCCCCCTTACATAACCTTCATCATCGGATATCAAAACCGTCTCACCAGCATTGATTCCTAGCATCTTAAAGCCCTTCCCTACCGATCGCAGACTACTCATTGCAGCTGACTGCCACTTAAAGCCAAACTTCTTATTTACAGGATGCTTCTCAAAATCAGAAATCTTAGTTTGCCATAAAGCCCTATCAAATACAAATGGCTTTATTTCCACTGGATTTACTACCTTTTCAGGAACCCGCTTCTTAGTTTGTTTCTTCTTCTTTTTCTGAGCATCAGCAACACCACTCAATAATAAACCACAGATACACACACTGGAAATAAAAAACTTATACATCCCAAACAATTACACTGAAAAATAGATCACCGCAACAATCTATTTTCGCCAGAATGAATATTGAACGTAAATCAATAAGTAATGTCTACCACTATAAGAAACAGTAATTAAGCCTTTGTGTGTGCTAAATTGCTTTCCCTCAAGTTAGGGTCTTACAGGAATTGTTCCCTGTTTATCCCGCAGGCAAGGTAGATCGCAATTTAACCATTGCGGTCTGCCTTACCCTTAGCCCAAATACCCTGCTCTTCTAATTGCTTCCTTGCTGCTTCAGCCCAGCCTCTATTTGCTGCTGGTGACGCCGGTGAAGGATGAAGCACCTTACCTATCTTCCCTTTATAAGCAGGTAAATGCTCTTGAACAGTTGCCTTCAATCGCTTCTCAGCAAATGCCCCAACCCCGACCAAGAACTCAGGCTGCATTTCCTGTATCAACTGAGCTAGGTGCCAGCGACAAGCTACATCCACAGGACCTGACTCAGCGCGTGACAACTTATCAGGAGTAATATTTTTCCCCGTCTCACCCATCCAAACTAAGGGACAAAAATTCGCAACAAAATGCTCTGCAAAAAAATCATCAGGATCAGGATACAACTCTGAAAATAGCCCCCACAGCCTCTTACCACTGACTTCAGAACGAGGACAACCAAAACCTTGAATAGGCCGCTTAGGATGCTCATTCTCAGGCGCTGCCACCAACGTACTAATTCCCATCCAGTCAGACACAGCCGCTACCTCCCCAAAAGGAACCCCCGTTTGAGCCATACCCCAAGGCCCAGGATTCATCCCCAAGAAAAGCACACGCTTCTTACCACCTCCAAATTTCTCTAAATAAATCTCATGAGGCTCCCAAGCATACACCAAAGGATTATATACATGTGTCACCGGAGCAGAGAACCTTAAGACACCTAGATCCTTAATCAGTTTCTTTGCTACCTTCTTCAATTTTTCTGACATACTCTATACTACTAAAATCCAAAGCTAAAGATCATTAACCAATCCCTAATTAAACACGCTTACGTCTCAACAATCCAACTGATGCCGCCATTCCCAAAAGTAAAGTAGATGTTGGCTCAGGAATAGCATCCGGCTCTATAGTAGATGCCAGATCATAGAAGTCCCCAGCTACAGGTGTGCTAGATGTTGGCGTTCCAGTAGCTTTATCCAGAACCACATACTCATTTGACTCAAATTGATTAGCGAACAACGCATTCTCAATTGCGTTATAAGCGATCTGGTAAGCTCTTGCATTGGGTGAATTATTCTGACTGATTACCGTGACTTTTTTATCAGTCTCGTTAAGATCAATACTCCAAAAATAAGCTCCATCACCAAAACTTCCATTCACAGAAGTACTGCTACCATACAAAATACCTGTTGAATTATCCACAGCTATATCGCCAAAGTCGCCAAACGACTCCCAACCAACAGGCAGCTCAACATTAAGCTGACTATGAGATAAAATACTTAACCCATCAGAGGTGAAATCCACAGCATAGATATCAGTTGCCTGTTGAGGAATCATCCCAGCCACATTTGATGGTAACTCAGGAGAGTAATAATATGTCCCATTATAAAAATCTGCTCCACCACTAAGCGTAAAAGCATCAGGCATTCCATGATTTGTCAGATCAGCGATCATCACATTACTAGCACTAGATACATCATAGGCGTAGAGATTAGTTCCATAATGCTCTCCATAGTAATAAACATCAGCTCCTGTATTATAAGCAAATGAATTCGGCACTACCGCGGTCTCTGCTACCTTCGTCGTCGCTCCATTAGAAGTAATATGGTAGATTGAATTAGCATCCAGAGTTCCATAGCCGTAATCTCCAGTAACACCATAGGTATTAGATAAGGCAATAGGACTAGTGAGGATAAGGAGAGATAATATTGTTTTTGTTTTCATAGTAAATTAAATAAATAGTAACTACCTCATCATGTATGTCTGGAATTCGCTTCAGTCAACGCTTTTAAAGCTTTAGTAAACTTAACAAAACACACCATTAGCCCATTTCCAATCCACACTATCTAACCTACTAACTACCCCCCAACCACTTCTCACTTGCATTTTTTATGAGCTAAGGCATGACTTAGACATGCATCAAGAAATCATACTAGAGCGTGAAGTAGAAGCTGTTCAAATTCCTAGCGGAGACTCCATCACTCTTCCCCAAGGCACACCTGTAATGATCACTCAGACTCTCGGTGGCACATACACCGTTGCTACCCAAGCTGGGCTAGCCAGAATTTCCTCTACAGATATCGATGCCCTCGGAATAGACCCTAATGAACAAGCCGAAAAATCTGCTCAATCTGAAGCTCTCAAAGATGCCCCGCTTGAAGACCAAGTCTGGGCAGCTCTTAAAGAAGTGTATGATCCTGAAATCCCAGTTGATATTGTCAACCTAGGTCTCGTCTACGACTGCCTCCTAGAGAAAGCAGACAGTGGCAAAACAAGCGTTAATGTGAAAATGACACTCACAGCTCCTGGATGCGGAATGGGACCTGTCATTGCTGCAGACGCACAATCACGTATCATGACCATAGACAGTATCGAAGATGCCACTGTTGATCTAGTTTGGGATCCAGTCTGGACTCAAGACATGATCACTGAAGAAGGCAAAATGAAACTTGGTATGGTTTAATACTTCTCTACCTAAATTCCTACCCACTCATTCAGCAACAGTATTTCTTTCTCTGCACAAAGCTGCATAATGAGATAGGCAATCCAATCACTTTATTTTATTGAAAATGTAGTGGTATTTCGTAATTTATTCATATTTTTTAAACTTTTTTAATGAAATATTTGATTTTCTTAATAATTCGTGCTACAAACACTAAGAGTTATGAGATCCCTTCCATTCAGTCCAATACCAAATAAATATGTACACGCTATGTCTAAAAGCACTAGCTACTACACTATTATAGTTATCTTAGCTACTTTAACCCTTACCAACCTTGTAAAAAGTCAAACATTTTGGCTAATGGTTCATGACGAGGTTGAGGTTGTAAGCATAGAGGCTAACAACGAACTTAAAATCCCCAAGGCAATCATTGTTAAAGACAATGACTCCCACGCTGGTGCTAGCCATTGGAGAGACAACATCACCGCCACCATCTTCTGGGTAGGTGAAGACGCCTGTAAAGCTAACCCTGTTCACAATCACGCTAGCTCTTGGGATGTAAAATGGATGCAATCTTACGGAGGTGTTGACTGCCCAGTGAAGCGAAAAGGCCTGCACCCAGTACATTTTAAGCCAAAAATGAACCCCTTCTATATAGCCCTCCCATACAATGATATCGCCAGTGATGGAGTATCACATAAAGAAGAAGCTCCAAAAGTCATCAGCTGGTATCATGATGAATACAAAAGCAAATACAAATCCGTATGCAAAGGCAAATGGCTCGCCATCAAACACGGTGATAAAATCTGCTATGCTCAGTGGGAAGACTGCGGACCATTCTACACCAATGATTACGAATACGTCTTCCTTGGTAAGCAACCTAAGAAAAACCGTAACAGCAACGCAGGGATTGACCTCAGCCCAGCAGTAAGAGACTTCCTCGGTGTTAAAAGCGGAGAACAAGTCTCATGGAAATTTGTAGATGAATTAGACGTTACTAGCGGCCCATGGACAAAGTGGTTACCTTATCAAGGTATATTAACAAAATACCCATAGGGTTCCATGTCCCTTAGAAATCTAAATCTTCCCCTACTACCGCAATAGCCCT
>JALZVD010000200.1 GCA_023300205.1 Akkermansiaceae bacterium
AACGAACCGGTGCCCCCGGTAATGAGAAGGATTTTATCTTTGAACATAATTTTATTTTTAAGTTTTTAGGGTTGTTACGAAGACCTCGCCCTTACCCTTTGATGAAGTGCTTTTTCGAGAGCTTCCTCCCATAGTTAGTGAAGGGTTTCTCGAAGTAATTGAAAAGAAAGTAAGTGCAAATGGCGAGCACTAGGTAAGAGGAGAAAAGGCAACAGACGAAGCTGACATTACCGACCGGCTTAATCACAAAATTCTGAACAGGATTCACAACCACCATATGGAATAAATACATTCCGTAGGCCCTCATCCCCATAGACGTGCAGATAGGCTTAGAGAAAAAGCGCGTAATCGCCGAGTTACCCAAAATCAAGTGAATCATCAAGAGCGCAAAGACTGCTGAGAAGCCAAATCTTACCACTTGTGGTTCTCGCATGACTAAAAAGTAGCAGGCCAAGGTCAACGCTAGAAGGAACCAGCCAGAGCGCGCCCCATTGAACCAAGAAAGCAGGGCCTTAGAACCCAAGAGAATCTGATTTTTAAGGCACCACGCAACGAAACATCCAAGGAGAATACTGAGATAGGCGAAGTAGAGCGAGTTCGCTATAAAAAACGGGAGTAATGCTACCGTGCCTAAAAAGAGCAAAAACTGTTTCTTTCTCAAAAACCTGAATTTTAAAAATAGGATTGGCCAAACAAAGTAGAATTTTTCCTCAATAGAAAGAGACCAAGTATGACCTAACGCACATACTTTAGCAGGCATAAACTCATTTCGAAATGAAAAATAATATGGCAAACCTCGAACCGTTCTCTCATAGATCTCGTACTGACCAGGGACTAATAGACCAAGCAAGAGGTAAGTTACAATCACAAGTAGGTAGACGGGGAAGAGCCTAAAAAACCTCTTCACGTAGAAGCCCTTCAAGGAGATTTTTCCGTAGCGCTCCTGCTCGGAGAGTAAAATGTAAGTAATCAGAAAGCCGGAGATCACAAAAAAAACGTCTACCGCAAGCTTCCCATCGACGAGCCCTTGTATTCTGTAGGAATCAAAATCGGCTGGGTATTTAATCTCGATGTGGTAACCCATTACCAAAATAATCAGGATAAATCGGATCCCATCCAAGGCGGGGAAATAGGATCTTTTACCTTTTACGAGTTCTGGGAAATCATTTTTCATGTCAGTTGAGTCTTGATTAATTCAGGTCTACTTAGCATCGATACAATCTTGGTAAATACCTGCCATTTTTTCTGAATAGGTATCCCAGCTCCAGTGTTCCTGCAGCCTCTTATATGATTGCTCGCCCATTTTTTTTCTCAGCTCACTGTCTTGGGACAATTTTAAAAGGGCTTCTGCGAAACCTTCCAAAAGTTGCTCGGGCGATTCGATAGGAACCATCATCGCATGTTCTGGGCTACAAATTTGAGCTACTCCTTGATGATTTGGAACGATGATTGGCAAATGTTGAGCCATGGCCTCTAGGACAACATTCCCTGAAGTATCTCGAAGGCTAGTGAAGAGAAATAGGTCTGCCTGTGAGAAAATTTCGCCGATTTTCTCGTGGGGGATCTGTCCGTGAAAAACGAGCCAATCTTTGTCAGAGACAGATCCCTCAGATTCCAACTCCTGCTTAAGTGGACCACTCCCCACTATATCCAATGTCACTTCCGCCCCTTTCTTGCGGGCTTCTCTCACAGCGTCGATAGCAATTTGAGGAGCTTTTCTAGCCATCAAGCCACCCACCCATAGAACTCGTACATTCCCAGCTTCTCTCGTATCTACTTTTAGCGCCTGAGTTTCACCGATCTTGCACGCGGTCTCCAGCATCACCTGAACTGAATTACCCATCATCCCTTCCATCAGATCTGCCGTCTCCTGATTCGCTGCCAAAACCTTGTCTGCTGATTTTAGTAAGATCCGAGTCATCGGATTAAAATAGAAGAATTTAACCGTCAAACTCCTGAATTTTTCGGCGCGCTTTCCGACCGTCATCGAGTCGATGAAATTTGGCGGATAGATCATCCCTCCACCCAAGGGACCCAGCACCACGGCGCTATCTACCCCAAGCCAGAAGCCGGGTAATTGAAAACCATTGAAAGTGACGTGGTGGATGAGATCAAACTCTGGAAGTCTCTTTCTGAAAACAAACCTCACTGCAATCTGCCACAGAATGTAGTAGACCGCCACGAGTGAAAATTTCTTCTTAAACCAAACAACCCAATCGGGGAGATCGTAATAGATAAATTTCGGTTTAGGTCCAGATATCTTAGAGAGAGCATCCGTAATGACAGTCTCGTTGTTCGCTTTCGTAAGCACCGTCACGTCTGCGTATTTCGCCATCGCAAGAGCAACATTCCAACCCACCCCAGGCTCACTCCCTCGGTCAGGTTCACAGGCATAAGCCGAGATCAAAACTTTCGCCCCGCTGCTCTTAATCTTTTCCGCTCCTTCTTCCATCACTTACGATAGCTCCACTGATTTTTAATTCTGGCAGATAGAAAACGAAGCACTTTCTTCACACGGCGATCGGCGGACTCCTCCCCCTCCTTGGGCAAAAAAATCCCAGACTTACCGTCATTCATATGACCTGGTCGAACGACTAAGGTGCTCTTGATCAGTTTCGATTTCAGACGCCAGTTGGGAGTCCCTTGTTGAACACTCTCAACCCGCCGAAAGGCCACCCCTACGACCTCAATAATTTTAGAAATCTCCGAATCATCATCATGGCCAATCAATAAACCGGTAGGCCGGAGGATTCTTTTCGAGTAAAGTTGCAGCTCACGCATCGAAATCTTCCGGCCACTTCTGATTTCCCCAAAGTAGTCAGCCTTGTCGAAGAAGGATTTTACCCCCTCCCAATCATCCGCCCCTTCGTAACCGGCGACCTCTGCCAGAACTCTCATGCACTCCTTGCGATTTTCCTCAAAAAGTTCACGCATCTTCATTTCCAAGTCAGGCAGGCTCGAAAAATCTTTCGCTTTTGCTGCAGATTTGATCAGACGATAGAGAAACTCCACATGAGCTGAAGGCACGTTGAAGCTCCTTCCCGCTGGTCGCCAAGCTCCCTCAAAGAGGGTTGTATTTTCGATCAAGTCAATTCCCTTACGACGATAATCCCAACAAACATCCAGCAGAACCGACTCAAAAGGAGCGTTATTTTGAAAGCACACACAGTAGAGAGCATCGACCTCATGCTCCAAAATCTGCACGAGGCTCCAGCCATGCCTCTTGCAATAATCGATTAAACCGTGAACCAGTTCAGTGGCACTCGGCCCATGAACGATATAATCGATGTCAGAATCAATATCGTGCGGAATCCGCTCCCAGTCATGTAGAATCATCCCTGCCCAACCTCTCTCATCGAGAAACTCCCAGTACTGATTAAGAAAATCACTAAAACTTGTCGAATCTTTCATTATCTTATTAATCAAGCGCATCGACTGCTTATCGAATCGGCTTGACTCTAGAGATGCTTCTATTCTGGGCTGGAAATTCAACTAACTTCCTCATTAGGCCTTCAACTTTACTTTTATATTTCAGTTTTTCGCAAACGCTTGTTTTGCGAGACCGTTTTTCTTTGAAATCGAGTTAAGGCATTCATCTAGGTATACGACCAGAAGAGCTGTAACTCAGCAAACATTGCACCGCCACCGCCTCAATTAGGGCCTAATTATTCGGATGGAGAGGTTATATTCGTAAACCTCCTTGACGAGCGGCCGAGCCGCAACACCGCTCCAGAGCGAAAAAGGCACCTCGAGCTGATCCGGAGAATTTTCAAAGTTCTTGTGAATTTGCTCCTGCCCGCAGGAGTTGAGACAAAGGCAACTTTCTTATTAAATATTCTGAAGCTTTTTCTTACATTAAACTTAATTCTATGAATCCATATTTGGCTTTCTCGAACGGATTATCTTAGCTGGATTTCCTCCAACGATACTGTATTCGGGGACATCCTTGACCACAACAGCCGCAGAGGCGACTGTTGAATGGCTAGCTACAAAAAATCCTGAGGGCTGCAATCAGCCACCGCGTAATCAATATACGATTCTATTTGTTCCGGAAGATCCTTCCATGAATGAAAGACAATTGCCTTCCAACTCTCAGCATCGAGGGCAGCCCGCTAGCGATTAAAGAACTCTTCCCGATTAATTATGATTCGAAGCATTGGATTCACTCAATCATTTCAGCCTTCTACAAAATGTTTCTTTCGGCAAACGTAAATAAGAGTACCTCCTAGCTTGGGAAATTTGCGCAAGGTTGCTCGAAAAATCTTAAATAGCTTTCCATAATTTTGTTCCGCGCGCGACTGGTAACACGTTGAAGCGCTTGTGACTTCAAGGCCGTGGCGCTCAAGAAGTTGGCTTAACGTTATTGGATTGAAACACAAAACATGTTGGGCCCCCTCGGTGAAGCGCCCCGTCAATACTCGGATCCAAGATGCCACTCCAAATGCATTGGGAGTTGATACCAACAACTCTCCTTCCGGACCCAATCGTTCGCGAATCCCTTCCAACATAAGACCAGGATTAGAAAGATGCTCGATAATGTCTCCAGCTACAACCAGATCAAATTTAGAAATACTCAGATCAAGTTCCTGCAGTTTTTCAACATCACCTTCCACTAGATTATCGAACACCTCAAGGTCAGTGAGTTGACGGACCGTATCGGCATCAAGGTCCACACCCACACATTTTTCAGCAACTTCGGTAATCCCAGCATGGAGACTGTCTTTCGCCATCTTAATCTTCTCGGGAACTGGGCAGTCAGTAAAGCCCACGCAACCTAGATGCAAAACTGATTTCCCCCGACATAATTCAATGATCCAGGAGTCTCTTTCGATAAATTTTTTTATATAGTTCATTTCTTGATTACGTGTTTTATGTTTTTAAAGATTTTCTTTTATCACGATGGCGGGATTTCCTGCTACTACAGTATTAACTTCAACATCTCGACTTACGACAGCACCAGCCCCTATCACGGCATTATCACCCACAGTTACGCCTTTAAGAATGATCGCACGAGTTCCAATAAAACAGTTCTTACCGATCACCACGGGCCGACTTACCGCTTTAGGATCCGTTCCCCATTCTCCCTCTAAG
>JALZVD010000201.1 GCA_023300205.1 Akkermansiaceae bacterium
ATGAATGCTGGAGCGATGGGGACTGAAAGTTTTGATCAGGTAGTGGATGTTACGTTTCTTGATGAGGATGGTGAGATCCGCACTCGCACGCTGGATGAGATAGAGCATCACTACAGGAATGTTCCTTCTCTGAGGAGAAATTTTGCTTTGAGTGCTAGATTCCGAGGGACCCCAGGGGTAGCTGATGACATCCGAGCGAAGATGGATGAGTCAACTTCTAAGCGTAAGAATTCACAACCGAGAGCTGCAAGTGCTGGTTGCATTTTTAAGAATCCTGAGGAGATGCCAGCGGGGATGTTGGTAGATGTTCTAGGGTTTAAGGATAGGTCTGTAGGTAAAGCAAGGGTGTCTATAGAGCATGGAAATTTCATTGTGAATGATGGGCGTGCTACTGCGGATGATGTGCTGGAGTTGATCAGTGATATAAGGAAGAAAGCACGTGATGAAAAGGGCATAGAGCTTGATACTGAGGTGCAGATCATCGGTGAGGATGAATCATTATTTTAATAACTAATAAAAGAGAGAAAAAGAATGGATAAGAATTTGAAAATAGCTGTAGCGATGGGCGGGCCAGGTTCCGAGCATGATGTATCTATGGCTTCTGGTAAGGCTGTATTGGAGGCTCTGACGGGTGCAGGTTGTAATGCGGTGGAGTTGATAGTGAGTGATTTTTCTATTGATGTGCCAGAGGGAGTGGATGTTATATTTAACACGATTCATGGGACTTTTGGTGAGGATGGAGGGTTGCAGAAATTTTTAGACGATAAGGGTGTGGCTTATACTGGTGGCGGAGCTGTTAGTAGTGAGTTGGCGTTTGATAAGGTTCTGAGTAAGAAGAGATTTATTGAGGCTGAGGTGCCTACTCCTGCGAGTGAGATTGTGGTCTGCACGGATGGGTTAAAGATGCCTGAGATGGATCTTCCTTATGTGGTGAAACCACCGCGTGAAGGTTCAAGTGTAGGTGTGCATATTTGTAGAACTGCTGAGGAGGCGAAGGCTGCTATGGAAGATGCAACGAAGTTTAGTGATGATGTCTTGATAGAGCAATTAGTGGAAGGAAAAGAGCTTACTGTGGGGGTGCTGGACGGTGAGGTTTTACCAGTGGTGCATATTGCTCCTCGTAGTGGATTCTATGACATGAGTAATAAGTATCCTTGGATGACTGGAGATGGCGGAACTGATTATTATTGTCCTGCGGATCTGAGTGTTGAGGTAACTAAAAGCGTTCAGGATGCAGCAATGGCAGCGCATGAGTCACTTGGAGTAGAGGTTTATTCTAGGGTGGATGTTCTTTTAGATGCGGATAATAATCCTTATGTTTTAGAGGCAAATACGATCCCAGGAATGACAGAGAGTAGTCTTTTGCCTAAGTCAGCGAAGGCGGCTGGGTATGGTTTTGCGGAGCTTTGTATGAAGATTATTGATCTGTCAATGAACACTCCTAGGGGTTGAGTTAGATAGGATGAGATATTATGTTTAAGAAGAAAACGAGTAAGTTAAAACAGAACAAGCACACGCGACATGGCCGTGAGCTTGATCTCAATGTGACTTCGCCGCGCATCGTTTTCTTTCAGTCATTGAAGGCTCTTAGGGGGATGATGAAGACGATTATCGTTCTTTTATTGGTGGGTGGAGTTTGTTGGTTTGGCTATACGCAAATTAGTGATCATTTTGACAATAATGAGGAGTTCGCTATTCAGCATTCTACGGTAACAAATTTTGAGGGTAAGGCTACTGTAGTCTTACCGCGTCTTAGGGTACTTGAGATAGCGAATGTTGATTTAAAGGGGACGATTTTTAGTGTGGATCTTGATGAAGTGAAACGACTCTTACTAGAGAGGCCTGAAATCAAAGATGTTAAGGTAAAGAGGAGTCTACCTGATTTGCTTGATATTCAGATTGATGAGCGTGTTCCTGTGGCTTGGTTAGCTTGTCGTGAGCTTGGTTTAGCGGGGCGTAATCCACATAAGGGGATTTTAATAGATGTAGATGGGGTGAGTTTTCGCTGTGAACAAGATTTTTGGAGGGTGGCAAAGAACTTGCCTGTGGTGGATGTGTCTAGTAGTTCTCAGACGGAATTTCCTATCGGTAAGAAGATGCGAAATGCTGATGCTGAACGGGCTCTTAGTCTAGTGCTTAGGTTAAGGGCTATGGAACAGCAACCATGGGAGATCGATAGAGTGAAGGTTGAGAATTTCTATACACTGAATGTGATTAGCAAAGACGGAGTAGTGGCTGTGTTTGGGATGCATGATCATGAGAGGCAGCTGTATCAGCTAATTTTAGCGAGAGAGCACGCTGTGGAAAATGAGAAAGAGTTAGAATGGATCGATCTAAGACCTAAGACAAATATACCAGCACATTATAAGGGAGGTGGGGCAGTTATCCAACAAGCTTATACACCAAAAACGGAGGAGGATGGGTTAGCCCCATCAACTAGGAGCATATTGAATCAAAAATAATCTGAGAGAATGGCAAAATCAACAATACACGTAGGACTGGAAATAGGGACGAGCAAGACTTGTATGGTCGTGGGGGAGGTGAAAGCTGATGGCTCGGTGAAGATCTTAGGGGTAGGTGAGACTAAGAGTGTGGGAGTGAGGAAGGGAGAGATTTCTGATTTTCATCAGGTGCGGACATGCGTGCGTGAGGCTTTATTAGAGGCGGAGGATGTTTGTGATGTAGAGATTACGAGTATTATACTTTCGGTAACTGGTTCCCATATTCAGGGTGTGAATAACCGTGGAACTTATCGTCTTCCGGATGAAGATGGAGAGGTGGAAGAGAGTCATATCATGGAGGCTGATGAGATAGCGCAGGATATTGCTATGCCGAGTGATAATGTTTATTTACTGAATGTGATTCGTCATTATTGGCTAGATGGTCAGCAGCATATAACTAAGCCATTGGGTCTTTTGGGTAAGACTTTAGAGGCTGATTATCATATTATTCATGGTGTAAAGTTGAGGATTCAGAATAGTCTTAAGTGTGTGAGGGAGATACCTTTGGATGTGGATGCGGTAGTGTTTGCACCTATAGCGTCTGCGCAGATTGCTCTTAATCGTGAGCGTAAAGATGAAGGTGCTCTGGTGGTGGATATAGGAGGAGGTACTACCGATTACGTGCTTTATCTTAATGGAGCAGTTGAGGCTTCTGGTTGTATTCCGGTGGGAGGGGATCACATTAGTAATGATATTCATTTGGTAACGCATATTCCGTTATCGAAAGCTGAGCAGGTAAAGAAGACTGAGGGTGATGTGTCTGGAGATCTGGCGAAGTCAGTGGGGATAGTGACTATTGAAGATGAAAAAGGATTTCCAGATATAGAGATACAGAGGCAGCTTCTGAATGATATTATCAGGGGGAGGATGTTAGAGACTTTAGAGTTGGTAAAAGAGAATCTACCTGAAGGATCACTTAAGAATGTGGGGACGGGTGTGTTTTTAACTGGAGGAACGAGTTTGATGCGCGGTATGGGTGAGCTTACTAATGAGGTATTTGGCTTACCTGTGTATCGGCCCGAGCAACCTGAGGTTTCTGGGGTTCAAGCGTATTTCCGAGATCCTCAATATTCTACTGCAGTAGGGCTTATTCGTTATGCTCAAATTATAGAAGAAGAGAAGAATGAGAGGAAGTCTAAGAATGGTTTTATCAATAAGCTTTCTAAGTTTCTGCCATTTGGTTCCCATTAGTATTTGTGTATGAAGCGAAGAATTTATGTTCATAAATACCTGATGCAGAGCCGTAGAGGGCTGAATAGTAGATCTCATAGGACAGAGCATGAAGGAGCTTTGATCAGATTGGAGGAAGAAGGTGTTTCAGGTTATGGGTGTATACATCCGTGGGTGGAACTTGGGGATACATGTCTGGATGCATTGCTCAAAGAATTAGCTGAGGGTAGAATTTCCCGACAGGTAAAATGCGCATTGGATTGTGCAGGTGTGGATAGGAGGGCGAGAGCGCTGGGGTTGAGTTTATTTGCGGGTCTGGAGGTTCCTAAGAGTCATTCTACGATTGTAGGTGGAGTGGAGAGAGTAGAGATGGCTGTGGCTGCTGGTTTTGATATGGTGAAGCTTAAAATGGGTCGCGATATGAAACTTAATGTAAGTATTCTGAAAGATATTGATCATGCATTTCCTGAATTAGGTGTGAGATTAGATTTTAATGGTGTTTCTGGGCAGGGCGCAATGGAACAAATGCTTTTCGAAATAGGTGATAAGATGAGGGAGAAAATTGACTTTATCGAAGACCCGTTCCCACTTGAAAGTCCATCCTGGAATATGCTTAGAGATAAGTATGGGATGAAGCTTGGTGTGGATAGAGGGGTAGCTGGGGCTGATGGGGAATTTGATGTTACTGTCATTAAGCCTGCGATCAATAATACCGAGAAGCTCTGTGATGCTGCTCAGATAAAAGGGAGGAGTGTTGTGGTTACTAGTTATATGGATCATCCAATAGGGCAGAGCTATGCTGCTTATTGTGCAGGAGTGATGAATGTTAAGTATCTTGGGCTGATTAACGAACGTTGTGGGCTAATGACGCATGGGCTCTATGAGCCAACTGAATTTACAGAGGAAATGGGAGAGGTTACTCCTTCGTGGAATACGGAGAGAGGAGATATGGGTACAGGGTTAGGGTTTGATTATTTACTGGAGCAGATCGACTGGATTAGTGTTTAAGTGATTATTTTAAGTTTATTGTGTTTCATTAGGGAGTGCTACGCCTTTTGGTATTAGATAAAAAGATACTATCCTAAAAAATATGTGTTGTATTGTAGGCTGTAATTACGCATACGTAAATTTGTATGACAATGAAGAAACAGCAAACTTCTAGAGGTAAACGTTATAGTTCTATTGAGCGAGTTAAAATACTCACATACGTGGATAAGTATAACGCGGAAAATGGCAGAGGCGGTGCAGCTGCTGCATCACGCAAGTATGATGTTTCTCAGCTCACTATTGGAAATTGGTTACGAACTGCAGGGTCTCCATCTCCTAAACGTAAGAAAAGTAATGTGGATATAGATAAGGCGCTTAGTCGTCTGAGTGAACTGCACAAGCTGATGGCGAAGACGGAAGAGGAGTTAGATAAGCAGCGTAAGGAGTATGCTGAATTAAAAATGATGCTATAATAATGGATTTAGCAGAAAATGGTTAGCCTGTTTATTCTGTTAGATTTAGTCCTAAGTAGATACTGACTGTGGGGTTGTTTTTGTTTGAGAGAATACTGTAGTGTGTTTTTCTATCTATAAAAATCGATAGCTGACTGTGTAAATATTGGCGATATGTGTGAGAGATGTGTATAATTTTAAAGATGAATCGTTGTCACTAGTCTAGGTAAATCTATAGACTAGCGAGAACGAAACACGCATCTTTTATTACTCACCAGCGGAATCCGCTGTGTCCTTGATATCAGTCAAGGCGGCAATGAAATCACCAAGTATGTCAGCAGGAACCATGATTGTGTCACGATTACCACTCACATCTTCTGTGATTTTTACTACTTTGCCGCGAGCATTCTGTTTAAGATCGAGGAAGAAAATCTTCCTGTCAGCTAGAATTTTTTCAGTATGCAATAGGTCGTTATTCTCCACCTTTTCTCCTTCTTTTAATAATTCAAGTCATCACGCTTACCATAAGTGTGATTTGTAATAATAGTGAATAAATCTCTAACTAGGTCAATGAAAAATGAGATTATTCTAAAAACCTTATGTTCTATATAATGTCTTTTCATCTTATGAGGAATGCTTAAGCTCTTAAATAGATGAAGCTTACATTTTTAGGAACTAGTACGTCAGTAGGAATCCCCGTTATAGGGTGTGACTGCCATATTTGTGTTTCTGAAAATCCAAGGTATCACCGTATGAGGTCTTCAGTGCTTATAGAGTCTGATTCAGATTCTATCTTGATTGATTCAGGTCCTGACCTGAGACAGCAATCGCTAAGGCATGGGCTGACAAAGGTGGACGCTGTGCTTTATACGCATCAGCATTTAGATCACACTGCTGGGTTTGATGAGTTGCGAGCGTTTTGCTGGGGCAGGGAGGATCCTTTACCTCTTTATTCTACGAGGTCCTGTATCAATGAGCTTAAAAGGGTTTTTGATTGGGCATTTTCTGAGGGGAACACTTATAAAGGGTATATTCGGCCATTAGCGATACCGGTGGAGGATCAATTTAAACTAGGTGAGCTTAAGATAACTCTCATCCCGGTGGAGCATGGTTCTGTTGAGACAGTAGGTTATCGATTTGATGATAATGAGACTTCTATAGCATATATACCAGATGTAAAATTTCTGAAGAGAGGCTCTGCTGAATTGTTAGGAGGTCTAGATCATCTTATTGTTGATTGTCTGAGGGAACAAGAGCATCCTACGCATATGTCACTCACTGAGTCATTGGCTATGATTTCTCAACTGAAGCCTAAGCAGGCTTGGTTGACTCATATCGCACATGAGATGGATATCGATTCAGTGGAGTCTAGGCTTCCACCGGGTGTTCATTTTGCATACGATACCCTTACGTTATGACCTTAAGAAAAAACATTTCATGAAATATATTATTATCATTAGCCTCTTGGTTTCTCAGTTGTTAGTAATTGGTGCAAAGCAATCTATTAGCAGGTCATCTGTAGCTGTTTTATACAATTCTAATATGCCAGAGTCTCAGGAGCTTGCAGAATACTATGCGCTTCAGAGAAAAATACCGGTTGAAAACTTGGTGGGATTGCCATTGTCCAAGAGCGGTAAGATCTCACGTAAAGAGTATATCACTACTATTGAAGAGCCGTTAAGAAGGTATTTTTTAGAGAAAGATTGGTGGAAGATAGAGATGACTGATCAGGGGGTGAAGTTGGCGACCATTAATAAGATAGAGGTTCTGGTTTGTATGTATGGGGTGCCGTATGGAGTTAATCATGATAAGGGCCTTAAGTTACCGGAAGGAACGGTAGTAAATTCGATTACTAAACAGGATTGTGCGTCTGTAGATAGTGAGCTATCAGCATTATCTATTTATGGATTACCTACATATGAGCAATTAACGAACCCTTATTTTAAGAAGGACTCTCATTTCAGCGAGGCGAATACTCCATTTTATATGTTAGTGGGTAGAATAGATGCGGATAGTTTAGTGACGTGTAAGAGGATGATCGATGATGCGATAGCGACTGAGAAGACAGGTCTCTGGGGGATGGCTTATTTAGATCTGGCTAAGAAAGGAGTAAATTACAAGATGGGGGATGACTGGATTACAGCGATAGAAGAGAAGAACTGGAAGCTTGGGATACCTTCTACGATTGATAAGAATAAGGATACTTACCTTACTAATTATCCGATGAAGGATGTAGCGATGTATTTTGGCTGGTATACGGGTGCGGTTAATGGACCTTTTCTTAACCCAGATTTTCGATTTAAAAGGGGTGCGATCGCTGTTCATCTACATTCCTATAGTGCTGCAGAGTTGAGGAATCCTAGGGCTAAATGGGTGGGGCCGCTAATTAGTAAAGGGGCGGCGGCAACTGTTGGTAATGTTTATGAACCATACTTGGGGGGGACTCATCATTTTGATATTTTGCATGATCGATTAACGCAAGGTTACACACTTATCGAGTCTGCTTATATGTCTATACCGCTGTTGTCTTGGCAAAATGTGGTCATAGGAGATCCACTCTATCAGCCATATAAGCATCTTGGTGGCTCTGGTGAAGAGGCGGAGGATGATAAGTTCTATAGAGCTAGTCATGTGGCATTTCAGGCATGGGGGCAGGATATTCCAGCGTTAGTGGCTAAGATGCGCTCAGCTGGGCATAAGACGAATGACGGAAGATACTTTGAAGTTTTAGGTTTGTTACGATATTACCAAGGTAAGTTTCAGGAGGCTGGGTTGTTTTTCACATCTGCACAAAAAATGTATTTGTTAGATTATGATAAGACGCGTAATGCGTTACATATTATTGATATGCTGATCCAGACAGGACAGAAGGAGCAAGCTGTTTTGGTTTGTAAGACAATGCTCGGGCGAGTGAAAGATACTCCAGAGGGGATGGCTCTAGTAGCGACGCTTAATATACTAAGCCCACCACCACCGCCACCAGCAAAACCCAATAAAGAGCTTCCTAGTAAGAAGTTTTCTCCTAAAAAATAATGGAGGAAACTTACTCATCACTTTTAGATTCTATTAGGCCTTTAGATTTATTGTGTGAAGGATCTGGTTTTTCGCATAGCCTGCCAGATGAGTTAGAGCTTCAAGCAATTTGGTTTAATGGCCAGTTTGGTAGGGATTTTATCACTACTTGCGGACAGAAGGTGTCTATTAGGCAGTTTGGATTTTGGAATAGGTCAGCGGGGCCGGATTTTCTGCATGCGGCTATCAGTATTGATGGCGAAACTAGAGCAGGGCCATTAGAAATTGATACGCGTCCATCTGACTGGGAGCAGCATGGTCATGATGTTAATCCTTCGTTTAACGAGACGATTCTGCATGTGGTATTTGAGCCGTCAAATTC
>JALZVD010000202.1 GCA_023300205.1 Akkermansiaceae bacterium
CCATTCGCGATCACCGGACACCCCATCTCCTCCACAGCCATACCCACAAGATCATCATGAACTGGAGTCTGGTATTTCTCCTTCACCGTCCTCCCATGGATCGCCAAAGCATCAATATCATGCTTCTTAAACACACCCAAAATCTTCTCAAACTCACTCTCATCATCATACCCAATACGCGTCTTCACCGTAAACATCTTCCCTGCCTCAGAGCAGACCTCCCGCATTGCCCCCAAGATCCGATCCACCCTATCAAGATCCCTAAGCAGTCCACCCCCAGCATCCTTCCTACACACAGTCGGAGCAGGACACCCCAAATTAATATCCATCCCCTTTATATCATGCTCTAACAAAAACTTCGAAGTTCGCACCAGCGACGGCACATCCACCCCTATCATCTGCGCAAAAATTGGAATCCCCGTTCTATTCTCAGTAATCGAGCGCAATATTTTCTTCTCAGGAGCACTATCTGGATGCACCCGGAAATACTCCGTCACAAAATAATCCGGCCCCCCAAAATACTTCATCACCCGCATAAACGCCAAATCAGTAACATCCTGCATCGGCGCTAGCGCCAAAATAGGACCTTCACCTGAAGCTCTGAAATCATCCAAAAACATAAACACAATCAACAACGACCAATACCCAATGAACAGCAAAAAATCACCTTACTCAACCATTCATCATTACCAAAATCAATATCAACCCTCACCCTTTTGTCTTGCTAAGTAGTATCACTATACGTTATCTATAGAGTACTATGTTAGAGATTAATTGCCCAGACTGCTTATCATCAAATATCCTCGAAGACCGTCAAGTCGCGAGAGATATCAACTGCATCACCTGTGGTGCCACCTTCTTTGTGGAGAAAATAACTCAAGAAGAGCACACTCCTGACATCCACTTAGCACCAGTGCAAACAATAGAAGATCAGCCAGACAATAATGTAATTCTTACAACAGGCCCCCCACCATTTGACTACGAGATCATTGACACCATCATCGTCTTAGACACCCTCAGTAAGAAATTCTTCCAGCAGTCTAGCCCCTCACTCGCATTTGATGGCGTACAAAAAAAACTCAAAAAACGTGGAGCTACCCTAGGAGCAGACGCAGTCATCAACTGCCACTTTGATTACCGTATCTCTGCTGGCCACGGAATCTTCGGAGTCATCCATGATCTAGAAATATTTGCCTACGGAACCCTAGTAAAAAGAGTCTAATCAAACCCTCAAACACCCTCCTAAAACCCACACCTTCTTCTCCCCACTTGAATAGCTTTTTACAAAGCCAACAAAATAAACTCATCTAAATCCAATTACTTACACAGATTGGGGCCATCTCTAATACTGTGTTTTTTGAATAATTAAATACCACTCATTGTCTAATCACCCCAATATGCTATATTTAGCATCACCAAGACATGTTCACCTTTATCTCTAAAACACATCTAATCAAACTCTCTTTTATCCTGAGTTTCCTTAGCATCTCAGCGTCCTGCGTGTGGATGATACCTGCTGATAAGCGAATCGCTAAAAGTAGAGATAAAATTAGCGCTAGATATAAAGCAGAATTCTACCGCCAGAAATATAAGACAAATCAAGGAAATCTCAATATCACTTGGCAACAAGGACTCAACAAAATGTATTACAGTAATCCTGAACTCATCCAAGCTGACTTCCGTATTGCCGATTCAAAAGCAGCCCAGAAACAAGTCTGGAAAAACATGACTCCTGGTCTCACCGTCGGAGTCAGTGACTCCTTCAACATCGGTGACATAGGAGAAGCCTTCAGCTCTCCCTCATACCGAATCAATAGCTTCATCTCTCTAGGTAACCTGCTCAACCTCCCCACCACCGTCTACGAAGGAAAGATCACCTACATAGGCACTGAACTCTCAGCGGAGAACACAATGCGTCAACAAGTCATCGCTCTCTACCGCCTCTTCCAAGAACAACGACTAATCAAGCTCAAGAAAAGAGCCATCGACCTAGAAGGAGAACTAGTCAAAGGAGTCACGGGTGCAGAAGACACAGAAATCATAGAATTGAAGCTCCGCCACCAAGAAGCTCTTGAAGAATGGATTAAAGAAGAACAAGCATGGAATACTAAAGTAGGTGACTTCTTCATGGCCGGCTATGACTCCATTAACCTCAAAGCATCCTCATTACCAAAAATTACATATAAACCAGACCAACTTGACTTCACTGACACCAACCGTTGGGGACTACTCCAGTTAAACTTACTCGCCTTAGAAGACATCGCTGAAAAAGGCCAATTTCTAGATACCTACCTACGCTACATACCTAGCGCCAACTTATCAGTAAGCGCCCCTCCGATCTACAGTAATACATCCTCTACAAGATTTGACCCCTCACTCATTCGACTCAGCCCATCACTCAACTGGTCATTAGACTCAAGAGGATCTATTGGAAGACAACTAAACAGACTCAAAAGAGATGCACCACTAAAGCAATGGCGTAAGGATAAACGACTTAGAGAAGAAATAAAAAAATTACTCGCAGGGAAACAAGCTCTCTCAGAAATCCAAACCGAATTAACCAAACTTCATCAAGTCATTGCTTCCTACCAAAATATCGTCGGCCTAGGACTTGTGGAAGACCCTGAAAAAGCAATCCAAAATATGCGGAGACTACGCGAACAAGAGGTCAGACTCACCGCTAAAGAAATCGAGATTTCAACCTCATTCTGGCTAATTGACGAACAACGCTGGAAGCCAATCACTAAAAAATGGCTAGCAACACGTCAAAACCGTACAGAAATAAGAAAAAATGCGCAGAAAACTACTCTAAAATCAATTCTTAAAGAATAACAGCAAACATATCCTAACTAATTTTATGCTCGCTTTCTAGCGCTCAATAAGGTCACCTTAATATCATTTACTCCTCATCCTCTGCCTTTGCGATACAGCACATCACGTAAAATCTATTTACTATGAAGTTTCTACCTCAACTACTCATCATCCTTTCTGCTCCCACTTGGACTAGCTGTGACAAAAAACAAAGCGAGACCACAATCAGTCTAGAAGAACAAGAGCCTGAGATTATTTGGGACTGGAACACATTCCCTCAAGCTTCAGAACTTGTCTTGCGGAACATGCCCTGTGATATACAGCCTAAGCAATCCTTCCAAATGCAAGCGGAAGCAGCAGGAATCATGACATTCATGGTCACCGATAAAACGAAAACTGTAAAAAAAGGTGATATCATCGCTAAAATGGATATCGAAACCCTCTCCGAAGCTGAAGAACGTATCAAAATTCAAGAAGAGAAGCGCATCTTAGAAGAAATGAAAGATGTCGAGCTAGACCAACCGATACAAAAAAAACAAGCTGCAGAAGAACTCGCCGAAGCACAACGTAAAGTAAGACTCCTAGAAAGAATTCTCACCAGCCCTGCGATGACTGAAATGGCGGATGAACTATTCCCAAATATTGGAGAAGTAAACCAAAAATCCTTAACAAAAGCCAAAGAAGACTTAGCATTTGCTGAGAAAAAATCGATCCTCCTCAAAGAAGTCGAGAAGAAGCTTAAAGCAGGAGCTCTTCGTATTGAAGACATGGACATGGCTAAAACCAAACGCCAACACCAAGACGTCAAAGATAGATCAGAATACAAAGCCCCATTTACCGGAGAA
>JALZVD010000203.1 GCA_023300205.1 Akkermansiaceae bacterium
CGCCGTGTTGACCTCCCTGACCAACCATTTATCGATGCTGATGTCAGCAAAGTTCAGACCGTAGAACGCGCCACAACACTCGCTGAAGGATCCGTTAAAGTCCACACCGTCGAGCACATCCTCTCTGCCCTCACAGGCATGGGAGTTGACAACGCACTCATCGAAATGGATGCCAACGAGCCTCCCATCGGAGACGGATCATCCGCACCATACGTTGAACTCATCAAAAGCGTCGGCCGCACAGAACAAGATAAACCAGCAAAGGTCTGGGAAATCCGTGAGCCCATCCACTTTGACAACAAAAATGGCTCCACCATCACCATCGTCCCAGACAAGGAATTCCGCGTATCACTCACCAACATCGGCCCAGACGGCAGATTCACCCAGTTCTTCTCAACAGTCGTCACACCAGAAACTTACGAAAAAGAAATCGCCCCGGCCAGAACCTTCGTCTACTACGAAGACGTCAAACCACTCCTGGACAAAGGACTCATCAAAGGAGGCTCTATCGAAAACGCAGTAGTCATCCGCGGTGAAGAAATCATGAGCAAAGAACCCATGCGTTTTGATAACGAATTCGCTCGTCACAAAACACTAGACCTTATCGGCGACCTCATGCTCGGAGGTAAGCGCATCACCGGTCACGTCATCTGCGTCCGTCCAGGACACGGCCCAAACACCGAAATGGCAAAAATTCTCCAAACTGAATACTCCCGTATGCGCTCCATGGTGCCACCACTCACTATCCCAAGCGGAGAAGCTGTTCTAGATATCAATGACATCATGAAAATCCTCCCTCACCGCTACCCATTCCTACTAGTAGATCGTGTAATTGACTTTGAAGGAGATAACAAATGCACAGGCGTGAAAAACGTCACCATGAACGAACCATTCTTCCCAGGACACTTCCCTAATCACCCTATTATGCCTGGCGTCCTCCAAGTAGAAGCCATGGCTCAAGTCGCCTCCATACTCATGCTCCGTAAACCCGAGAACCAAGGAAAAATTGGCTACTTCATGAGCGCAGACAACGTCAAATGGCGCCGCCCAGTACTCCCAGGAGACACACTATTCATCGAAGCAGAAATCCTCAAAATCCGCCGCAACATCGGCTTCGCAACCTGCCGTTGCCTCGTAAACGGAGAAGTCGTCTCCTCAGGAGACCTCAAATTCGCCCTACTAGACAACTAAGCTAATACCATTAAAAAACTCATAAAGCCTCAGATCGTAAGATCTGGGGCTTTCTTATATAAGACCACCCCACTATCTCACCTAAAATAAATACCCACAAAAAAAAGCTCAGCATAAATTGCTGAGCTCAATAGAAACAGATGGTACAAGGTGAGGGACTTGAACCCCCGACCAATTCGGTGTAAACGAACCGCTCTACCAACTGAGCTAACCTTGCATTAATCTGTTTTCTGCCTCACTGCACTAACGTCCTGCGAGGCGAATCGGAAAATGCATTATATTTTTAAATCTGCAAGTAAAAAAGCATCAAAAAATACATTTTTATTCTTCCTCAAATACTAGCTAACCAAAATATCCATTAGCCAATGCTTGCAATAATTAATCCATCCCTTAAAAAGTCACCCTACTAAACAACACCTCTCACAATACAACAATCTAATACACATATGGAAGGCATAGCAATCATGACATCTGGCGGAGACGCCGCCGGTATGAACCCCGCAGTATTATCTGCAGTAGAATACTCTCGTCAGAAAGGGTTTAAACCCTACCTAGTAAGAGACGGCCTTCGAGGCCTCATTGATAACAATATTTCAGAAGCTACTAAAGAAGACACCTCAGGCATCCTTCACCGCGGAGGCACTGTACTTCGCTCATCACGCTCACTCAGATTCTTCGAATACGAACACCGTAAAACTGCCTATGATAACCTACAAAAACTAGGTATCAACAAACTAATCATCATCGGTGGTGACGGATCATTCAGCGCGCTCAATCAATTCTACGAAGACTTTAAAATCCCTTTTGCAGGCATCCCAGCCACCATTGACAATGACATCCCAGGCACCGACTACTGCCTAGGAGTAGACACAGCACTCAACGTCATCCGCGAGTCCATTGACTCCATCCGTGACACAGCCAACTCATTCAGACGCGCATTCGTCATAGAGACCATGGGTAGAGACTGCGGCTACCTTGCCATGGCAAGCGCACTCTCCAGTGGCGCAGAAATATGCATCGCTCCAGAAATTGAATATGACCTAGACTCCATCGGCGAGAGACTCAGAGTAGACTGCGAAGGAGGCAGAGACTACATCATCGCCATCGTTGCTGAAGGAACAAACATGGGAGAGTACCTCACCCGCTGGATCAGCACAAATCTCAAAATGGACACCAGATTAACCGTCCTAGGACACGTTCAGCGTGGTGGCTCACCCACCGTCAGAGACCGCATCATGGCATATAAATTTGCTGCTGCTGCTGTAGAATCTCTCATCGCCGGAAATACCAACCAGATCATGGTTTATAAAGAAGGCACCTTCGGTAGCATCCCTATCCATGAAGTCACAGACTCCAAATGTTCACTAGACCCTATACTAGTGAAACTCGCATCTAGACTCGCTAAGTGATTCTAAAATCAGCAAACACTTATACTTGCGGATTCATCCATAATCAGTAAATATAGCACTAATCAACAAAACCAACAACAAATCAAATGTTTAAAAGAATAGGAAATCTCATCAAAGGATTCTTTGGCCTCTTCATCGGAGGACTAGAAAAACGTAATCCTGAAGCGCTGCTCGAAGTCGAAAAAGAAAACCTCCGCAAGCAAGTCTCTAAATTCAACCAAGGACTCGCTCAACACGCTGGACTCGTAGAGCAGCTCATCACACGTAAGAAAAAACTCCAGCGAGAAGAAGATGACCTCCGCGCTAAAACTGCAGCACACCTCAAAAGCGGTAACCGCCAACTCGCAGGACAATACGCTCTCCAGCTTAAGAAAGTCGATGCCGAGCATGATGAAGTGAAAGCTCAGTTCGAAAGCGCAGAAAGCCAATACAAAGAACTCATTAAAGCCAGAGACGTCTCAGTCAGAGAAGCTCGCGCTAAAATTGATGAAATCAGCCGTGGTATCAACGACGTTAAAGTTCAGAAAGCCGCTGCAGAACTCAATGAAATGGCCTCAGGAATGGTCACCACAATCGGAGGAGCAGGAGACACTCTCAACCGCCTTGAAGAAATCGTTGAAGAAGAGCGAACACTCGCAGCTGGCCGTAATCGCGTAGCCAAAGACAGCATGGACCTCTCAGAGATCAACATCAAAGAAAGCGAGCAAGAAGCCCTTCAAGACATGGCTCTAGCAGAATTCGCAGCAGATCAAGGCATCGCCCTAGATGAGGCAGACGCCACATCCACACCTCCACAGACAGACGCTGAAGAAGAAACTCCATCTTCAGGCTCAATGGGACCAGGTATCTCTCAATAGCCTCCAGCTACTGTAAAGTTACTACTTTCATAAAACGTCTATCCTATTATAGGGTAGGCGTTTTTCATTTTTTATAAACCTCCAAAACAAAAAATTAAAAATGATTGAATAAAGCTTACAGCGCCTAAGTCAAACATAGTGAACCAAACAAAATAAATAACTATGAAAAGAATAATAACATACCTAAGCATACTAGTAGCAACAGTTCTATTCACTCCTAATACAGCAGAAGCCAGAACATCATCATACGGAAACAAAACATACGTAAGCGGACACACATCATGCGGCTGTCCCATCCACACCAAAAAGATATTCGTAAACAAAGATCGCTTCGGCAGACCAGTCTACAAATATCTGCGTGTAGCATCTACATGTAAATGCAAGAAGACAAGCTATCGTTACAATAACCACCACGTAACAACCAGAGCACCGTATACTGTAGCTCGTGGTAACAATAATACATACTACCACAAAGGGTCTAAAGCACGTATAACCTATAGAAGATAAGTTAATAAATCTCTAACAAGAGACCATAACTTAAAAAAACGGAGACCATTACAGTCTCCGTTTTTCGTCTTTAAATTACTTAGCTTTCGCTTTCCCCTTATCAATCTCCCATGCAGTCATCCAGCTCTGTTCACTTTGAACAAAACCCATACCTAACATCCGCTCTTCCATGTCTGGAAAATGCGCCGCTCCGTAGAAAATCCCAATCTTCTTTTTCCCTTCCTCTATCTGCTCATTCATTACATCTAAGCACTTAACATTCCTATCACCAATAATCACACTATTCCCTGCAAATGCCGCTATCTGTTCATCACCAGCACCCAGAGTATGAACAAAATTTAGCTTCAGCATATCTGCATTTCCTGTCACCAGCCCCCTAAATAATTTCAACACACTAGGCTCCTTAAACTTCAAACCGCCCTCCTCCTGCGCCTTCTCAATACTCTGACCATTTTTAAGAGCAAAGCTCAAAATAGACTCCTTCTTCTCTTTCTGTAATTGATTAAACTCCTTAAGCGTCAGATCAGCATGCACAAAATTTCCCTTACTATAATCCACATGCTCTTTCTGCCCTGCCAAGCCCAACTTACGCTGCATCGCCCCTGACACTGCGCCTAGAACATTAAACTGAGTATCCTGCTCCTTGTCTTCAACAAGCTTCCTTCCACCCCCTAATCGCTCACCTCCCACCATCTCATAAAGCAACACTTCATACGCCTCAAACAAAGTATTGAGATCCGTGAAATACAACTGATCAGCGATATGAACCGCACCAATAAGATCCACACTCACCCCCTCCTTCACATAACGCGTCACTGAAGTCTGTAACTGCACATTCTCTTCATCCTCAAGCACCCTAATAAAATCAGTCTTCAAATCCTCATTCTCACCAACCTCAACAACAGCCAATTCCTGAGCTCCAACATAAAGAGGCAACATCACAGCAACCCCTGAGATCCAAGCCAAAACCACTTTCATTATATTTTTCACCATGACAAATCATGCCCCAAATAAACAGAACATCCAGCGGAAAATTGCGTCAACAAACCATTCAAAATACAACAAAGACGAATTTAAAGTGAAATATCACCCATCTAGTGATAGTAGTTAATACTGTATTCATCATGAAATCTAGAAACCTACTCTTAGCATCACTCATCACCATCTCCAACATTCAAGCCCAGCAAGGAGACAAAAGAGACAACCTGCCACAAACAGATCCCATTCCAGCTTCTGAGATTCCACCCGCCCCCCTGCTCAATACCCAACAAGCCATTGCAGCCATCCAACTCACAGACGGCTTCACCATCAAAAACATAGCAGATGAAAACATAACACAACCCCTATCCTTATCATTCGATGCCGATGGAAGAGCATGGCTCATAGAAATGACCCAGTACATGGTCGACCCCATCGCTACAGATGAAAACCTCCCCACCGGAAAAATCAAAATCCTAGAAGACTCCACAGGCGATGGAGTCCTAGACAAAACCACCATCTTCCTAGACAAACTCATTCTCCCAAGAGCCCTCGCAGTCACCTCAGATGGACTACTCTACGCCCACCAAGACCAGCTATTCTTCATCAAAAGAGGCGGAGAAAATGGCACCCTCCCCATCGGAGAACCGCAGCTCATTGACCCAGACTACGCCCTGGGAGGTAACGCCGAGCACAAACCAAACGGTCTCCTCCTAGCCAGAGACAACTGGTACTACAACGCCAAATCAGAATACCGCTATCGTAAAATAGATGCTAAATGGCTCAAACAAAAAACCGCCTTCAGAGGGCAATGGGGAATCGCCCAAGATAACGCTGGCAGAATCTACCACAACACCAACAGCACCTTACTCGTAGGCGAGCAAATGCGCCCTAACCTCTTCCGCCAGAACCCAAACTACACGCCAAAACACAAAATCAATCACCGCCTAGCAAACAACAAAACATACTCCATCAGAATCAACCCAGGAGTCAACAGAGCCTACATCCCCAAAACCCTCAACACAGACGGAAAACTAAATAACTGCACCGCTGCAGCCGGCATGACCATCTACCGTGGAGATAACTTCCCAGCAGAATATCAAAATATCGCATTCATCAGCGAACCCGCCGCTAACCTCATCAAAGCCATCAAAATCAATCGTGATCAAACCAACAAACCCTCAGGAAAATTCCTCTACAAAGACAAAGAATTCCTCGCCTCCTCAGACGAATGGTTTCGCCCAGTAAACATCTACACAGCCCCAGACGGTACACTATGGTTCATCGACATGGCTCTAGGTCTCATCCAGCACGAAACCTACATGACCACCTACCTACGCAACCAATACGAAAGCAGAGGACTACACAAAAAAGCCCAAAACAACGGCAGAATCTATCGTATCAGTTACGATAAAAATAAAATCACCCCCCCTCCAAAACTAAGCAAAGCCTCCATCAAAGAACTCAGCGAACATCTTAACCACCCAAATGGAACCATCCGTGACATCGCCCAGCGCCTCCTCGTAGAGCGCATCACCAGCAGCGATGCATCCCAGCTCATCCAGTGGTCTAAGCTAAAATTACCCACTGACACCGCACACCACCTCCAACAGCTTCACTCCCTCTGGGTCTATGAAGCCACCGGTAACATCCCAGCTGAACTCATCCTCAACAGCCTATCATCACCGAACAATGATATCATAAATTCCGCCCTAGAACTCGCCCACCTATCAGATCCCACAGCAATAAACCCAGCCATCATCAAACTCACCCCAAAACCACAAACCATCCACTCCTACATCTTCGCACTCGCTAAGATCAGCTCAGAGAAAAGCCATAACAAAGCACTAGAAACACTCAAGAAATTCAAAGACATAGACCAAATCAACCCACTCTACGCCGGCGCCCTAGGCCTCAACCTAGCCAAAGTCGCAGACTACCAAACACTCAAAGACAACGAACTCAAAAAACTCTTCTCAGAAGCCATCAGCAAAAGCAAAAAATCCAATATCGTCAAAGCACCACCCATCCCTAAAGAACACCAAGCCAACTACCAAAAAGGCAAAAAACTCTACCTAGGAAAAGCCGCCTGCTCAGCATGCCACGGTCTAGAAGGCCAAGGACAAGCAGAAATCCTCCCGCCACTCGCTCCTTCAGACTGGGTAAACACAGACAAAACCATCATGGCTAAAGTCATCCTCAAAGGCCTCGCCGGTAACATCCAAGTCAACGGAAAAAAATACGGCACCGGCCAGTTCATGCCCGCCCGCCCAGACCTAACAGACTCAGAAATTGCCAACCTAATGATCTACATCAAGCACCTAAAAGGCAATAAAGGCGGAATTATCACAGCAGACGAAGTCAAAGCCCTCAGAGAAGCCACCAATGACCGCACCGAGGCATACACCCAACAAGACCTCATACCCGCAAACAAAAAATAACCACCCTCAACAAATTCAATACCAAGCGGACTAATTAAATCCATCCTTAGCCCACAGCACAGAATATACAATGCTGTTACTGATATGTTCGTGGACTAAACCTCTTACAGAAAAAATATCCTTCTTCCCTTTTACCACTTCAGCCATCTTATTAGAGGCCACAAAAAGCTGCTGAGCTACAGAGTTAGGAGAACCCTTAACTCCAGACCTGCGTTTCATGAAAAGCTTCCTCGAATTACGCATCAGATCCTCAGCCTTATTCATTTTTTTACTGATCTCTTCAGCACTCATAACCGAGTCACTCTTCTTAGAGCTATCTAGATCTCCCTCCAACTCCATGAAGAGTCTGCGAGACTCCAGCAGATCCCTACAAGCCACGGGGAAAACCTTAGTCAAACCAGAATCCGCCATTAACCACTTCAAATCAGGCGCTTTCACCTTTTGCCCTAGCTTTAGCTTTTCAGGAGAAACTCCATTATGAAGCTTCAATATACGCCAATAACCCGCACGCCCATAGGCCTGAACAGAAATTAAACTCAAGCTACCACCTTTCTCAACCCTATAACTTTTAGAGACCTCATCATGCTCAACAGTAACGATTGACTCAGCAACTGACATTCCTCCCTTAACCCCCTCTTCTTCCTCTTCTTCAGATCCTACTTTAATATTATCAAATAACTTAGAACCAGCACCCTTAGCCCTTGTGATCGCCAGCTCAGCATCATTAAGAGCAATGACATTATCTCCAGCTGCCTTTTTAGCCAGTTCAGCATCCTTATCAGCAATCACTCTGAGCGACTTTGCCTTCGCCTCCGCCATCGCGGCTTCAACCTCTGACTCCCTAGACTTATCCTCAGTCACTCTAACTGCCAAAGCCATCTCCTTAACTTGCTCTATTTTCTCCTCTGCATCCTTTTCTGAAGCCGCTAATTCCTTGATTCGTGCTGCCTCTACCACTGCCTCCGCACTTAGACGCGCTACCTCAGCCTTCGTTTCTGCCTGTAGCCGCGCAAACTCCTCCTCCGCCTCTACTTCTTCATCAGTCTTGATATGAGGAACCTCAATCTCACCCACCTCGACACGCTCTGCCAATGAGGACAATGGCATAGCAGGAGCGGTTGTTTCTGCACTTGAAAAATTACTAACAGACACTAATAAAGCGACATAAATCGGAGAGTTTTTGTATTTCATAATAGGAGTAAGTGATTGATTGTTTAACACACCTATCACCAGAATTCTCACGAGTCAACGATCAGCTTTAACATTACTTTCTCTCATCCTCTTCATTTCATTAAAAAAATTCCATTCTTTCAGTTGCTAAATCATCTCACCTTTGATAAGTGTTCATATGCTCATAAATGAACACCTCAACACAATATGCTCAGTTTATTAAAAATCAAAAACCTAGCCCTCGTTAACCAACTAACCTGGCAGCTCGGCTCAGGACTCGTAGGAGTCACTGGTGAAACAGGCGCCGGTAAAAGCGTCATCGTAGGCGCACTCAAACTCATCCTCGGAGAACGAGCAGACAAAGGGCTCATCCGTACAGGCGAGACCACATGCACCATCGAAGCCATCTTCACACTAACAGATGACTCCATCGTAAACGACATCCTAGAAGACTCAGGACTAGATAGATGCGAGGACGACCAGCTCATCATCAAGCGCGTTATCACCCAGACTAACAGCAAACAATTCGTCAACAACAGCCCCGCCACCCTCGCCGTCCTCAAGAAAATAGGAACCGAGATCGTAGACCTACACGGCCCCCATGACCACCAGTCACTACTCTCTACAGACCGTCAACTCAGCATGCTAGACGCCTTCGCTAATAGCGAAAAAAAACTCTCCTCCTACCACCAACTCTGGAGCGAATGGCATGAGAAATCTCTCCGCCTTGAAGACCTCAGAAATTCAGAACGCGCTACAGAACAAGAACTAGACATCCTAAAATTCCAAGTCGAAGAAATAGAAAACGCCAACCTAAAGCCCAACGAAGAAGAAGAAATCGAGAACCAATTCTCCAGAGTCTCGAACAGCTCCAAGCTAATCGAACTCTCAGCCACAATCGCCGGCACCCTAGAACACACAGTCAATGAAGCACTCGGAGAAGCACTCCGTGCAGCCCAGGAACTACAAAAACTAGACCCCTCTATCGCAGACAGACTCAGTGGACTAGAACAGGCAGCCCTAGAACTCCAAGACCTAGAGAGAGAAATGACTAGCTACTCCAGCGAACTAGAAACTGACCCAGAAGAAGAACACAAACTAGCTCAGAGAATCAACACCTTCGAGACCCTCAAGCGCAAATACGGATCCACACTAGAAGCCGTTATCAACCACGGAAATGACGCCACAGCCAGACTACAAGAAATAGAAAACCGCGACGGCATCCTAGATGAACTCCAAATAGAAGTAAACAACCTCCACAAAAACGTCCTCATATCAGGCAAAAAACTCACCACCACTCGTCAAAAAAACGCACCAAAACTAGCCAAAGTAATCGCAACTCATCTCAAGCAACTAGGCTTCAAACAAGCCGCCTTTGATCTAACCATCGTCCCACATCAAAACCCCACCTCACACGGACTAGAAAGCATCGACTTCCAGTTTGGCCCCAACCCCGGAGAGCCCCTAAAACCACTCAGACAAATCGCCTCCAGCGGAGAAATCTCCCGCGTCATGCTAGCAGTCAAAAGCTCACTCGCTGACCAAGACGCCACCCCACTCATGGTATTTGATGAAATAGACGCCAACGTCGGCGGAGAAATCGCAAGAGCAGTCGGAGATAAAATGGCCACCCTAGGCATCCATCACCAAGTCATCTCCATCACCCACTTCCCACAAGTAGCAGCAGTAGCCGGTCAGCACTTCGTAGTAGAAAAACACGTCGAAAAAGGCAGAACCACATCCAAGCTCCACGAAGTCACAGGTAAAACACGCATCGAAGAACTCGTCAGAATGCTCGGCGGTGGAGACGGAAAACAAGCCACTGCTATGGCAAAATCACTCCTCAAGAACTAGCCCATGATACAAGAAACCGCTATGTTCATTACCCCTCAATGGCAAGGATGGGCCCTACCCAATACCCCAGAATCATCAGCCTATAAAATCAACCATAAACTCCAAGTCGATGAAAAAATAATCAATGACATCATGGAATACGGCGGCATCGTAGCCAAAGTCAAAGAACCATTCATCGAGTCCATCATGAACATCTTCATCAGAATAATCTCCGGAATAATCCCAGGAGCGGATCTCAAATGCGCCTACATACTAGACTTTGGAGATGCAGGAAAAGTAAACCTCTACATGGCTCAAGACGTCTGGAGCTCCACCGCCCTCGTCACCACAGACCAACCAGACAAGCTAAGCCTAATCGTAGATGCCACCAAAGAATACATCCGTTACCGCTGCTTTATAGACTCCATCCAGCCACAATAGCCAGCTTCAAGCTTCAGCCTCTATCGCTTTGATGCTTTACTTACAAGACTATATCTCCTAATCCTCTAATACACAAACTCCCTCATCCCACCTCTTCTTAAATATGAACATTCGTCGCACCTCGATCAGCATCATCTCCTTCTGCTGCATTTCCAGTCTATCTATCGCACAATCCCTAGCGCCAATAGAACCAGTAGCGCCAGAAGCGCCAGAAATCATCCCTCCTAAAGCCATACCAGTTGAGGAACCCAGCACCATAGACACTGAACAAATTCCGGACCTACCTGAGGTATTCATCCCCACAGGAGGCACCGCTGCTCTCACAGAACAAGCAGACATCGACCTATTCACAATAGCCAAAGACATCGGCCACGTCCAAGACAACCCTAGCCTCACCTTCCGCCGTCTCGTTCAGCGCACCATCATGCCTACTGAGAATCGACCCAGCTACGGATTCACACTCACCTTTGATGATCAGCTAGTCGACGAAAACCCTGCAAACGGAAACGCCATCGACATCGTCAACGATCTTGCCCCACTCGGAGCACGCTCCATCTTCTTCGCAAACGTCCCCATGGTCTCAGGCAAAAGTGTAGATGGAATCATTCGCCGTAATAAAACATCAGGCGCAAGACTAGCAGAAACCAAATCCCTCCTAGAAAGTAAGCGTGAACAATTCATCAACATCATCCGCTCACTCATCAAAATAAAATCCCCAGCAGATCAAAATGGTAATGCAGAATACGCCTGTGACGTCTTCAATCATACAGCATTCCATCAAAACATGGGCCGTCTAAAAGTAGGCTCAGACCACTATAACATCTGCATCATGGGTATCGAGTTCATCGAAGAATGCCTCGAAGAAGCCTACCTCGCTGAGAGACCAGGCTGGCAACGCGCCAGATACTTCCGTTTCCCATTCCTCGCAGACCCTAGATATCCTGAGACCCAGCAAGCACTCAACCAAACATTCACAAAACTCGGCCTCATCTCGCTAGGTGAAACCCAAGACTCAAAGGACTTCGACAACTACAGCCACAAAGCAGCCTACACATCATTAGCCGCCGCTAAACTCAACAAACGCTATAACCCCAAATTCGGACGCTACGGACAAACAGAAAGACCCATCGCACTCTTCCACACCAAGACTTGGCCTAAAATCAAACGCGGAGTCATCAAAGCAATCAAAGAAAAATAACAACCATGAAACACCTAACAAAAATCTCTCTCCTAGCAATATCCACCCTAGCAATAAACTCATGTGCACTCGTAACAGTACCTCTTAAAGTAGCTGGTAAAGCAGCCACAACCTCAATAGGAACAGCGGGTAAAGTAGCCGGCGCTGGAATCAACGCCATCATACCAAACGGATCATCAGAAGCTGAGTAACCAACAACTCAGCCTCCATAAATCCCCCTCCCTATCGGTAACTAGCCTTCTAGTTCCTTCATCCGCTCTTCTAGATACTCCCCAACCCAAGCAATATTATACTTACCTGCCTTAAAGTCAGGATGGTTGATGATTTCAATCTGGAAAGGAATCGTCGTCTTAATCCCACTGATCATAAACTCCCTAAGCGCTCGATTCATCCTAGCAATTGCGATCTCCCGCGTAGCACCAGTACAAATCAACTTCGCAATCATAGAATCATAATAAGGCGGCACTGAATACCCAGAATAAACATGAGTATCTACACGCACACCCTTTCCTCCTGGAGCAAACCATAGATCAATCTTACCAGGACTTGGAGCAAAGTTATTATAAGGATCCTCAGCATTGATCCGGCACTCGATCGAGTGACCACGCGGACTAGCATTCAGAACATGCTCAGATAAAGCCTCACCAGATGCCACACGGATCTGTTCCTTAATAAGCTCACAACCCATCACCTCCTCAGTAATCGGATGCTCCACCTGGATACGAGTATTCATCTCCATAAAGTAAAAATTCTCACCTGCTGAATCCACAAGATACTCAATCGTCCCCGCATTCTCATAGCCGATCTCCGTGATCAACTTCACAGAAGCTTCACCCATCTTCTTTCGCATTGCATCGTTAATCAATGGACTTGGGCACTCCTCAATAATCTTCTGGTTACGTCGCTGCATCGAGCAGTCACGCTCATTCAGATGGATATAATTTCCATGCGTATCACCAATGATCTGAAACTCCACATGATGCGGATTCAGAACCAGCTTCTCAAGATAGCACTCACCATTACCAAAACAAGCAATCGCCTCTTGGCTAGCCGCATTATAAAGACTGATAAACTCATCTTCATCATAACAAGGACGCATCCCTCTACCTCCCCCACCAGCAGTAGCCTTGATCATCACAGGGAAGCCCATCTCAGTCGCAAGCTCTAAACCATGCTCAGCAGAATCTAAGATCCCGTCCGAGCCAGGAGTCACAGGAACACCACTCTTAAGCGCCGTAGCACGGGCAGTATTCTTATCCCCCATCATCGTAATAGTCTCAGCTCTTGGCCCTATAAACTTAATATCGCAACTATTACAAATCTCAACAAACCTCGCATTCTCAGAAAGAAATCCATACCCAGGGTGAATCGCGTCTGCCTCAGTAATCTCAGCTGCAGCGATGATCCGGTCTGGCATCAAGTAAGAATCCTTACTCGGACCAGGCCCTATACACACCGCCTCATCAGCTAACTGTACATGCATAGAATCTACATCAGCCTCTGAATAAATAGCCACTGAAGGAACGCCTAGCTCACGGCAGGCTCTGATAATACGGAGAGCAATCTCTCCACGGTTTGCTACGAGAACTTTCTTAAGCATAAAATGATCTTGGGATACAAGCTGAACCAACAGCTTTCGTTAAAATCTCTGGTTGAGGTTACTTGATGGTGAACAAAGTATCTCCGAACTGAACAGGCGTGCTGTCATCCACTAACGTAGCAGTAATAGTACCGCTTCTCTCAGCTTTAATCTCATTCATCACCTTCATCGCCTCAATGATACAGATCGTATCACCTTCGTTCACACTAGAACCCACCTCTACGAAGTTAGCCGCATCAGGAGATGACTTTCTATAAAATGTTCCCACCATTGGAGAATCGATAGCCTCACCATCCATCACTAGTGCACTATCAGCCGCAGGTGTACCAGACGCAACAGCTAGTGCTGGTGCGGCGGCAGGCGCAGCCATCTGAACAGGGGCAGCCGCAGGCATTGCCGCCATGATAGCATCCGCATCGATACCTTTTTTAAGTTTAAGATTGAAATCTTCTTTTTCTAAATGAAAGAAGGAAAGTTCATGCTCGTCCATGAGCTCTACGATTTTTTTGATGTCTTTAAGATCCACGATAAATAATGGTTGTATGATGAATAATTGGTTTTCAGCCAACCTCAGATGAAGCTGACGTAGCATCAAAATAACGTTTTATAATCAGATCCGTCAAGATAAGATCACGAATCTTTTACTTTCAAAATTGCCTCATTTCAACCAAGACTATAGAACCTCATCATCAGAAGCAACTAACTCAATGGAAATCACCGAAAAATGGATCGCTAAAGCCGCAGGCTGGAAAGCTAATAAAGCAGGTAGAGACCTCTTCAAACAAGGTTTCGTCACAGACTCCGTTAAAAAAGGCTCCGTCATCACCGGCACACTCCACTCAGGCGCCAGCCCCAAACCCACCAGAGTCACCGTCAAAATCCACTCAGACACTGACATCGATACAGTCTGCCCCAAAATCCAATGCCGTAGAACTGGAGAAATCTGCGCCCACGCCGTAGCACTAATGCTACACTCCATCACAGCAACCACCCCCACACTAGCATCTTCAGAAAAACCTACCTCTACCCCCAAACCCAGCCGTTCTAAAAACACTCCCATCCCACTCCAAGTTCACCTCCCCGCTAACTTCCCTGAGAGCATCAACACCAGCGACACAACCAAAGGAGGCCTCAGTATCAAACTCTCTACCATCACCCCAGACACAACCTCACAACCTGACCAAACCCTCACAGACTGGCTTCTCTACAAAACCGCCAAATCCTCACCACCCATTCTAGGACTGCGCGGCCCCCAAGCACTAGAATTTCTCCACACCATCATCGATCACCCACGCATCCTCCTCGCCGGCCAGCCAGCCTCCATCCATAACAAAGGCAGTCGCATACCCATGTCACTCACCCGTGACGATGACCGCATCAACATCCGTCTCTCTACATCCGTGATAGAAAATGGCATTGTATGGCACAACAAAGACCACCTCTACCTCTGGGACCCACAACACCGCTACCTCATCATTCACAACGTCAGCCAGATCTGGAAATCCCGCTACTGGCAGCGCATCACAACCGGAAACCCCGTCTCCCTCTCACTCACAGAATTCCTCACCAGCCTAAACGCTCAGAGCGACCTCATCACCTGGGATAATCACTCCTCCCTCTCAGACATCCCCATATCCACAGCAGAGCCCACCATCACCCTCATTCTCGACGGCTCCACCCAGCTACTCACCGCCCAAATCCAAGCCAACTACACCCCCTCAGAATCCCACACCATCGGACTCAACCAGACCTGCCATATCAAATTCCCCATCCCTAACCCACAAAAGAAAAATCACTACCTCACCAGAAACAAAGATGCAGAAAACACCGCAGCCGCCACCCTCATGCAAGCAGGCTTCAACATCACTGACCCTAAAGGCACCTGGCAACTCGCAACAGAAGACACTATCATAGAATTCCTAACCGCCACACTCCCTAACCTAGAATCAGAAAAACAATGGCATATCAAAACCTCCACTAAACTCAACAGCCAGAAAAACAACATCGTCCGTATCACCCCAAACTTCGACTTCAAAGGAAATCAAACACAATCCTCAGGTCAAGACTGGCTCGCCTTCGACGTCAACTTCACCACAGACAGCGGAAAAGACATCCCAAAAGAAGTCATCCAGCGCATGCTCGCCAGCGGAAAGCGCACAGGCACCTCCAAAAATGGCAAACGAGTCATCATCTCAAACTTCGATGCAGAAACAGTAGAAACCGTCCTCCGTGACACTAACCCCAAACAAGAAAACGGACTCTACTACGCACCAAAAGCACAAGCAGCCTACCTAAAAAGACTCCAACAACACTACTCTGGAAACCCCAAAGCAACAACAGCACCAGACCTCTCCATCATCAAAAATTTACCCCTAGACATCCAACAAACCCTCCGCCCCTACCAAGAAGAAGGCATCGCCTGGCTACACCAGCGCGCCACCCAAGAAGGCGCCGCACTCCTCGCAGACGACATGGGGCTCGGCAAAACCCTCCAAACCCTCTCCCTCATCCACCTCCTCAAAAAAGAAAACTCCCCAACACTCGTAGTATGTCCCACATCCCTACTAGGAAACTGGCAGGCAGAAACCAAAAAATTCTTCCCAGACCTAAACACCCTCATCCTCCACGGCTCCAAGCGTAAAGACTACTTCCCCGTCGCCCACAGCGCAGACATCATCATCACCAGCTACGCACTCATCGCCAGAGACCTGGACTACTACAAAAGTAAGAAATTCCACACCCTCGTTATCGATGAAGCATCCCTCATCAGAAATCCAGACACCCAAGCCGCCAAAGCACTAAGACAAGTCCAAGCTCATCACCGCCTCGCCCTCACCGGAACCCCAGTAGAAAATGCCGTCCGTGACCTCTGGTCACTCTTTAACTTCCTCCTCCCAGGATACCTAGGCACCAGAAAAGATTTCCAGAACCACTACCAACAACCACTCTCTAACAACTCCCCAGACCCCGCCATCATGAAGCGCCTACGCATGCGCGTAGAACCCTTCATGCTCCGCCGCACCAAAGCAAAAGTCGCCAAAGACCTCCCTCCTAAAATCCTCCAGACCATTTACTGCGAACCATCACCCACCCAAAAGAAAACCTACGCACAACTCCTCAGACAAGGCGCTCAGAAAGTCGAGTCCATGGCAGATGACCACACCACAGCAGGCGCAGCTCGCATCCAGATCCTCACCGTCCTACTACGCCTCCGCCAAGCCGCCACTGACCTTCGCCTCCTAGACCCAGAAATGGACATCACCATGGAAGAAGCATCCGGCAAAATCATCCGCCTCCTAGAACTCCTCAAAGAAGCAAAAGAAGGTAACCACCGCGTCCTCATCTTCAGCCAGTTCACCTCCATGCTAACTCTCATCAAATCTGCACTCAATCAAGCAGACATCACCTACGCCTACCTAGACGGCTCCACAAAAGACCGCGCTAAAGAAGTAGAAAAATTCCAATCACCCACTGGACCAGACACCTTCCTCATCAGTCTCAAAGCCGGCGGATATGGACTCAACCTCACCGCCGCTGACACAGTCATCCACTTTGACCCATGGTGGAACCCAGCCGTCGAAGCACAAGCCACAGACCGCGCCTACCGCATCGGCCAGACCAAGCCCACAACCGTCTATAAAATGGTCACAAAAGGCACTGTCGAAGAAAAAATCATCCGCCTCCAACAAGCCAAACAAGGGCTCATCAACTCCACACTCGGAGACGATCACGCACCACTCATGCAAGGACTCAGCCAACAAGAGATATCCAGCCTACTCAGC
>JALZVD010000204.1 GCA_023300205.1 Akkermansiaceae bacterium
GCTATTAAAAAGTAATTGGTTTTTAATTCTTGAATTTAACTCTTGAAATTTTTTTATCTTCTTACCACTCTTATACCCATACTGCCCCTCTAGTTCATCAATATTTACTAACATAATTGACTTTTCAACTAAATCTAATTCTGAAAGTTTATAATATTTCTGATTTATTTTAAAGGACTCATTAAATTCAAATGTTTCATATTTATTATCCCCTCTTTTGATGAGAGATATATTTTGTTGAGGAATTATGTATGGTCTGATAATAAAATTTAAGGTAGTATCTTGTATAGTAATTGGTAGAAAGAATGCTTTTGGTGTTCGAAAAGTAATTACTCCATTTATCTTTTCAAGTTCAAAATCAATACTGAAATTCTTAGATTTATTTGTGTGATTACAAATAATAAAGTTATAATTTTTATTATTTATAAAGTACTCCACCCAACCATCTGCATCTTGTTTTGAGTAAAATTGTTTTATGGTAGAAACATTATCGGTAGTTTTTATCCTGAGATATATACTATCATAATTTTGGAGATTAGGTATTAAATTGGAGCTATTAATTGCAAAATATTCATATTTACTTCCATTCCTATTGACTGTACTATCTGCTTGAATACTATATTGAACTAAAGAACTGTGAATAGTATCTTGAAGATGATAAAGAGTATCTTGGCTATTTCCGATTGTCATTTTAATAAAGGAAAGAATAATTACTAGAATTAAAGATTTCATATTTTTTATTTAAGTAGATGGTGGGCTACAGCCCACCATCTTTGGTTATCAATTCTTAAAAACAATCAGAATTTCCATTATCATTCCCACCTACACACACAATACACGCAGTAAGTGTTGATGCTCCAGTTTGGACAAAAACTTGACAGTTTCCGCCACTTTGAGAATCACAAGCAAAAACATTTTGTGGTCTATGTCTCCATTTGCAGAAGTCTGCCCTTGGGGTTGCTTGATTTGGATTCTCTAGTAATGAGATTACATAATCATAGTGTTCGTAAGATTCATCTAATGGAGCATAGCCTTGTTCTTCAAGCCATTCAATATCGGAAGAATATTCTAAGATAGGCTCTTCTTTTACTTGTTGGCAAGAAAATGTGAATAATAAAAGAGTTAAACTTAAAAAAAACGTAACTACTTAGGAGGGTTTAGTTCTAGTTAAGAAATTCTCTCCTTCAAAAGTAGATTTAAGTTCTTTGAAAATACTGAATTGATGTTTCCGAGTTGTGGAAACAAATCCAAGAATACGAGCATAGATTTTAGCTCCATGGAGGGTTCTAAAAGACCCTGCAATTTTCTGTTTAGTTTTGGCAGGTCGAATATCTCTTTCTGCTTGATTATTGGTAAAAGGAACTTTTTCATGGAAAGCAAAAGCAAGTATTGCCGATTGATGTTTTTTCAATCGAATCAATAAATTTCGCCCTTTTGTTGCCTTTGGTCGTCCTCTACCAGCAGTTGTTTTTTTAGGAGGAGGTTCAATTTTGTCAGCGTAAGTCCAAATTTTATTAAAAAGTAGTAATGCTTTTTGCTGTTGAAGTTCGGTGAGTTTATTTTTTCCTTTATCCGACATTAGATAAATAGTGATTAAATATCTCTTCATCCATTTTGCCCATTGAATTTGGTTTTCTTCTAACGCTGTTAATTCTCTCAAGATATGAGCACCACAAATTCCGTGGAGGCAATTCGTAAAATCAAAGTAACTTTTCCAACAATCATGAATCGCCCAGTTTTTAAATAATGGAAGGATAGAATCATTATCGGTTAAGGCTTTTTTACCTCTTTTGGCATGAACAAATAGATGGGTAAACATATTGTTACAAGCAGTATGTAACCAATGTAATTTTCCAAAAACTCGAAGTCCAGTTTCATCGAAATGAACAACTAATTTTTGAAGGAGACTTTGTTTTATCACTTGTTCGCTTTGCTCTAATTGGTCATAACATTTTTGAGTCGCTCCTATAATTGTTTTTTCATTAATCGCATAACCAAATAAATCAGCGAACAAGGTTTGTATCTTTTTCAGAGGTAATTGAAATGCGATATTGAGTAAGACCACTAAAGATTTTACACCTATACCATACTGAACATATGCGTTGACTCCTTTTGGAAATTCGCCTTGATTAGTATGTCCACAATGCTTACAGATACACCTCCTTTTTTGATATTCTGTTATTTCCAAACGAGGTTCTGGTATATCAAATACTTGTCGTTTTTCTATAATTTCTGATTGCTTAATATCTAGTGTTTGTCCACAAATACAATGTGTGGGCAGTAATGGTTTACAGAAATCTACTTGGTCACTTTGCTCTAACGTTTTTCCTGGATGACCAGGTTGACCTCCTGTTTTTTTCCCTTTCTTTCTTGGAAAAGCAGGACTGATATTTTTCTTTTTCAAGCCATCACTTGAGGGTGGTTTATTACTATTTTGGCTATTTTTATTGAGACGATCTTCTAACTCCAATACTCGCGCTAACAAAATATTTATTTGCGCTTGCATTTCTTCTTGCATTTCTTTGAACTGTCGTTGTTGTTCCAAGATTAATGCATGACAGGATGGTATGTCGTTAGGTAATTCCACAATTTTATCAATTCAGTTTTTACAAATTTAATATTTTTTACAACTTCCTCCTTCGGGGAGGTAAGTAATTACAAAAAA
>JALZVD010000205.1 GCA_023300205.1 Akkermansiaceae bacterium
GCCTTTAAAATCCCCTTATCAGAATCCAAAGTAAAAAGCGTATCCCCTATCTTAAGCTGATCTTCACCCACTATCTCCCATTCCCCACCGAGCTTCATACTCCTTACCTTCACATCATTATTCTTACTTAGTCGTAATCCTACCCCTACACGAGAATCTCCCTTTTTAGCATAGATCATCAATGCCGCACCTACTAAATTAGTCTCATCAAACTTCTGATACACCGGCTTCTTTATCAACTGCTCTAGCCTATTCTTATAGGGCAAATAGAACCGATCCGATGAAAACCTCTGAAACTCATGAGTCCCTAAAGCCGCTATCATCTGCTGCTCGAATTTAGGACGCAACACATCAGCTCTCCCCACCAGAACCCGCACCTGATTCGCTGGCTTAGGATCCACACTTAGAGGCAAGATTCTCTCTAACTCCACCTGTGGCACTACCCAGAAAACCCGTAACCCAGAATGATTGAAATAGGACTTCCACCATGTCTTCACCATCCCATTAGCCTCATCAGCCGTCAAACCCTGAGCCACCAGTCCAGCACGCAATTCCTGAAATACCTCTACCTGCTGACGCCCACCCTCTGATGCCGTCACCCACGCCTCTTCAGACACACTAGCCTCACTCCCCGCAGAAATCACTCCTATCGTCTTATAGCGGAACTTACCGCCTATATTTTCAAATGCGAACGCAAAAGGAATCGCCTCCTTACTATGGTTCTTAACCACCAAAGTCTCATATCCATCCACACGAAAAGTCGCAGGCAGATCAAAATTACCCACCCCTCGATAAAATAAATAATCTTCATATTCATCACCCACCTTCAGCATATTAGCATCCGGAACTCTAGGATAAATCCAAGTCGTATTCTCTTCCGGCTTAAACGTCATCGCTGGATCAGACTCAGCTTTCGGCAAAATCTCCACATCCCACTCAATCGCCCCATCATAAGGCTTACTAAAATCAATCGGCGTCCACTTCACCATCTCCCTCTCACCTAACACCTCCTTCAGCTTGTCACTCATTTTCTCCTCATCTCTTTTTACCAGATTCGGAGTATCGCCTGACTTACGCTGCGGATACCACTGACTGATCGTCCCTCCATGAAAACCCACTTTCACATTCACCTCTGCAGTATCATCACCATAGAAGTAAATCACAGGAGTCTCCATCTTCACCGTCACATTCTCCATCGATGCCCTAGGCATTCCTTTTACTCCTGTCATCGGATGAAGCAACTTCTTAGCATCCTCCATAACAAACATCTGATTACTATCATAAACTACTCTATTCATCGGTGAAGGATTACGGAAGAAATAGAGTCCATAAGCCTGTGGTCTCATTCCTAAATGAGAATACACAAACGAAGGCAAATGCTCCTCCTCCACATGCAAGCCAGTCAGCAGATTTCCATCAGAACCAGACACAGTAGTAAATGTTCCCCACTCATGGAGATCATAAGCCGAGACAACTGAACAGAAATTCATACCACACAACAACAGAGAAAATAATCGAACACTCATACATACTATGTTGCCCTACTCCCTATCTAGTTCAATATGAATCACCCAACTTTACACCCTATTTACAATAACAATCATCAGATCTATCGCTTAAAACCTGCTTTGATGTCCTCTAACTTAGCCGCACCGATAACATGAGCAACTAGGAAATAAGTCACAATGCCAGTGCTAATGATCAATCCCAGAACTATCGCCCTGAACAATCTAAATCCATTAAATAATTGTTCTTCCAACAGATCAGCTGAAAACCAAAGAACCACTCCCATCAGTACACTAGCTACAAACATTTTAATTAACTTCAACCAAAACACACGTTGAAGCTCGATAAACCCATTTTTCCTCAGCCCCTTAATTAACAGAAGAACATTAGCCCACCCTGCCACTGTCGTAGCAGCAGCACAACCTACGAATAAATACTCCGTGTCGCGTAATATAAAGAATGCAAACAAGCAGAGAATAATATTAACCAACGCTGAGATTAAAGTGAAAATCATCGGAGTCTTCGTATTTTCACGAGCATAATATCCAGGTTGCATCACACGCACCATAATGTAAGCAGGACAGCTCAACGCAAATACCATCAGCGCCATCCCGGTCATCTTCGAATTCTCAAAAGTGAATTCACCACTCCTAAAAAGCACATCAACCATAGGCACAGCAAGAACCGCTATCCCCACCATAGCAGGCAACGCTAATAACATCGCCATCTCCATACCCTGCTGAAGACTACGCCGCGCTCCCGCATCATCATTCGCTTTAATTTTACGAGAAATCTCTGGCAGCAACACCACACCAAAAGCGATCCCTATCAGTCCTAACGGTAATTGGTTCACTCGGTCTGCATTATAAATAAGCGTCTTCGCTCCCACTTGCGCTGAAGCAATAGCACCTCCCACTAATAAATTAATCTGCTGAATAGAAGCACTAATCACACCTGGTATCATCAACAGCCCAAGACGCTTCATATCAGAATCTATCCTCGGAATCATCGGTACTAATTTAAAGCCCATTTTCCAGGCAGGCACCAATACAATCAAAAGCTGAACCACACCAGCAACCAGTAATGACCATGAAAGAACATCCGTTGCTTTCTCTTGCCCCAAGAACGGTATAAAACAACTCATTCCTGTCAAAAAAACCACATTCAAAAACACATACGAAATCGCAGGTGCAGCGAACTTATTATGACTATTTAAAACCCCACTAAAGGCAGCCAGTAAGCAAACAAAAAATAAATAGCCCAGTGTCACCCTCGCTAAGCCAATCGTAATGTCCAAAGTCTCAGCACTAAAAAAGGGATTAAATAACCACAGAACCTGAGGCAAAAAGAGGTAAAACACTCCGAACAGTCCCGCCAAAATCAAAGCCAATAAGAAAATAACTTTATTCCCATAGGCAAACGCCTCCTGCTCACTCTTTTCTAGCTTCCCCGTGTAAAGCGGAATGAAAGCAGCATTAAACGCTCCTTCACCAAAAACCCTACGGAATAAATTAGGTAATTGGAATGCCGCATTCCATGCATCTGAACGTCCACCTACTCCAAGGTAATGATTGATCATCATATCTCTAACCAAACCTAAAACACGGCTCACTAAAGTGAGTCCGCTTAATGTCATAAATGCACGTACCATATTATTTTTTTAGATAACTTACCTCTGACTTGCCCTCCTTAACCGATCATTGATCGCCACTCCCAGTCCAGTCTCGGCCACCGGCTCAGCCACGATCGCATCCACACCAGACTCATCCAGCATGCGTAACACGTGAAATAACCTCACAGACGCCTCTCCAAGTTTTCCTTTCCCAGGCGTAAGTTCCTCTATCACATCCCAGTCATAAAGCTCCATATAGCCATCCTTCGCCTGCCCGCGGTAGCTCAGCAGCGCATAACGCTTCCCTTCCTCAGGCACAAAGTCTCCAGGCTTATCAAATAAATACAACGGCGTGTTCGGAGCATAATGGCTCTCCAGCATCCCAGGAGCCTCCACAGAGTTCTCACCCCCATCACATCCAGCTTCCTCTGCCTGCTTCTCCTTCAGCAGCTTTCTCGCTCGTTCAGTAAGCTTCTTAGGACGGATCACCTTCCCTATCTTCTGTAAATCTTCCTTCACCACAGGACCGGCTCTCAGCAAATGCAAGTTAGGCTTATCCTCACTCGTTTCACCTAGCTCCACACGCACAATAGTGCTCTCCAAGCCCGCATTACACGCGCCCCCATCCACAATAAGCGGAATCTTTCCATCCAGCTCCTTAAGAACAGCTCCAGCAGACGTCGGACTGATCTTACCAAATTGATTCGCACTAGGCGCCGCGATCGGCTTACCAAATGCCTTACAAATATCCTGCATAATAGGATGATCACTCATCCTCACAGCAACTGTAGATAGACCACTCGTCACAATTTCAGGAATAATATCCTTCTTAGGCAGCACCATCGTCAATGGCCCAGGCCAAAAAGCCTGAATCAACTGCTGCACCACCACATTCAACTCAGGAGAAATATCACAATACTCATGAATCTCCTCACGAGTTGATAAATGAATAATCAACGGGTCAAACGAAGGTCTACCCTTCGCCTCAAAAACCTTTGCCACTGCATCTGCATCCAGCGCATTCGCTCCTAAACCATACACTGTTTCGGTCGGAAGTGCCACCACTTCGCCATCTTCCAGCAGTCGAACCGCCTTTGAGATAGCCTCATTCGCCATCTCATCTTCAGCATATACTATTTCTGTTTCCATGTTCAGACCTTCTTTACTCTAAATTAGTTACTTTGCACATCTTAAATAAATAAATTCACCCATAGACTTGATTACCTTCCTCCATCTGGCTTGTCAAGATGAGCATTGATCGCGAAAAAAAATGGCGTGACCATAAAGGATCACACCATCGGATAATTATTAACTAAAGAATGATTACCATTCTCATTAGCTACCCTGCTGGATAAGGGGAAGAATCGGAGCTACCTTCTCTTTCATCTCCTTGCCTGGCTTAAATTTCACCACTGCACGTGGTGGAATTGGAACATCCTTACTTGGGTCTTTAGGGTTACGCCCTATCTTGCCTTTGACTTCTTTCACCTGAAACGCACCAAAATTGCGCATCACTACTGAATTACCCTTAGCGAGTTCTTCAGTGATGGAATCAAGTGTACCTTGAACTACTGAAAATACCTCTTGTTGGGTGAGACCAGTATCGTTACTGAGTTTTATTACTAAATCACGTTTTGTTATAGTTGCCATGGTTATTTATATGTTGTCTAAATTGTTAAGGGAGAATTCTTGGCGAATGCAGACCATATCTAAGGACAAATGTCCCGACAAAAATGCTTCAAACCCTAAAAAAAACTCTTTTTTAAAAAACCCTATTATTTTTCCACCCCTTTTTTATTAATCTCTCCTCCTTAGAGCGTTGCTCTCCCTCAGTATTTCTCTATAGCACAGATGATTACTCTCTTCTCACTCATGAAACATTCATATCAAAAAGACCCTATCGTATTTTACTTCACACTATTCTTCATTATCATTACTTCCTCCTCCACACTCAGCGCAAACGCTAAATTCGCCAAAGAACCAGTAACTAAAACTCTCCAACAACTAAACAATATCACCCTCTTAACT
>JALZVD010000206.1 GCA_023300205.1 Akkermansiaceae bacterium
TTACAGAGGGACAATAGTTATGTGTTTGAGGGGGTTATTAAAGAGGGGGAGGTTTATGATATCAGCGTTTGTAACCCTCCTTTTCATGCGTCATTAGAGGAGGCGTTAAAAGGGAATCAGAAGAAGGTGGCGAATCTGAATAAAAAGCGTAAGGGGCGATCAGGTGATGGCGTTCGTGAGCAGTCAGTGTGCGAGGCAGTGTTAAACTTTGGAGGCCAGAAAGGAGAGTTGTGGTGTAAGGGTGGCGAGATCAGATTTCTTCGTAAAATGCTCAAGGAGAGTAAGAAGTTTGCGAAGCAGTGTAGGTGGTTCACTAGTTTGATTTCAAAGAGTGAAAATGTGAAGCCATCGCTAAAGATTTTATCTAATCTGGGTGCTTGTGAGGTAAGAGAGATGGAGATGCAGCAGGGTAATAAAGTGACGAGAGTTCTGGCATGGAGGTTTTAAATGGCTAAGGTTTGAGTTGTCTTATTCTTAGTCAAGAGTAATGAGTGAGCTTGATCTGTATGTGGATTGTAGTATGACTTAGTTGTTCTATTTATTTTCAACTAACTAGCTATTTTATCATCTATTATGAAACCATTCTACTACTCTACGTTACTGATTTGTTGTAATTTGTTTGCTTTTACGGCGGGGCTTTATGGGGAGGAGGGTGTTGCTGAGAAGTCTGAGTCACGGATGATTGCGGAGGGGCTTGGTTCGCTGGATCATGCTGTTGTGGCGCTTAAATTGGCGGATGTGAAGGGGGATGTGGTTTATTTTACTACGGCAGTTTCTAAAGAGGAAGAGGGTAATCTGAAGCGTATTGTTCCGAATTTGAAGTTGGTTAGGGGGCTTTCTCAGGAGGAAGCATTGGCGCGTGCTAGTGAGGCGCATGGGGTAGATTCTAGGTATGCGAGTGCTGCGTTTTTGAATAAGGCGAGTAATCTGGTGTGGGTTCAGGTGATGAGTGCGGGGGTGGATAGGTATATAAAGATTGCGGCATTGATGGAGAATGATGCTGTTATTTTGACGAATTATAGGGCGGTTCATGGTCCTGCTATTGCGGATCATGCTATGGGGATGTTGTTGTCTCTGACTCGTAATCTGCGCTACTATAGTGAAAAGCAGAATGAGGGGAGTTGGAGCAGGGGGAGGGCTCCTGTGAATGCGGTAGCGCTTGATGGTAAGACGATGCTTGTTGTTGGTTTAGGAGGTATAGGGACTGAGATAGCGAAGCGTGCGGATGCTTTTGGGATGCGGGTGATAGGGACTCGTAGGAGTGATAAGCGGTCACCAGAGTATATTGAAAAAGTGGGTAAGCCTGGGGATTTGATGAAGATGTTGCCTGAGGCTGATGTGGTTGTTCTTGCGGTTCCGCTGACGGATGAGACGGAGGGGATGATGAGTGAAGCGGCGTTTAAGGTGATGAAGGATGGTAGTTATTTGGTTAATATAGCACGAGGGAAAGTGGTGAATACGGATGCAATGATGGAGGCGCTTAAGTCTGGTAAGCTTGCGGGGGCTTGTCTTGATGTCACGGATCCGGAGCCTTTGACGAAGGGGCATGCGCTATGGAATATGGCAAATGTGATCATCACTCCTCATGTGGCTTCTCGTTCAAGTGTGACGGATGATCGACGTGCTGCATTGCTGCGTGAAAACCTGAGACGTTTTGCTAGTGGTGAGCGATTACTCAATGTGGTGAATAAGAAGCTTGGTTACTAGTGAGTATTATTCGACCATCAGCCTCATTGGGGTGAGGGAGGAGTTGTGGAAGCCTTGGGCTTTGAAGAATTTTTGTGAGTCTGAGCTGAGTGTGTCTGCAAGGAGTGTGATGCGGATGAATTTCTTTTCTCTGGCGAACTTGCGAACGTAGTTGATGAGTTTGGTTCCAAATCCTTGTCCACGGTGTGTGGGGTGGATGATGAAGTCTTCTAGTAGGATGACCATTCCGCCGACTGCGGTGGAGATGGTGAAGAGGAGGTTGACCATTCCTACAATACGGTGATCATTTCTGAGGATGAATATTCTGCCTCTGTTTGGGGATTCTAGGATGAGTCTTAGTCCGTGTTCTTGGACGTTGCGGATGGGTGCGAAGTCTCCTTGGGTTTCAAGTAATTCCATGACGAGCTCAGTGAGTTCTTCTAGATCTTCGATGGTAGCCGTTTCGATACGGATTTTATCGCTAGAGTTGTTTGGATCTGATGGAGAAGACATGAGGTAGGGTGAGGTTGAGTTTACCATTCAATGGCAACGGCAGCCCATGTGAGGCCTGCGCCGAAGCCTACTAGAATGATATTATCGCCGCGTTCAAATTTGCCTTCGCGGTGTGCTTCATCTAGGGCTATGGCGACAGCGGCTGCGGATGTGTTGCCGTATTTGTGAAGGTTTACGAAGACTTTCTCGTTGGGGATGGTGAGGCGGTCTGCGATGGCATCGATGATGCGTAGGTTTGCTTGGTGTGGGATGACGAGTTTGATGTTGTCTGCTGTGAGGCCTGCGTCTTCGATGACTGCTTCTGCTGAGCGCTTCATGGCATTGACTGCGTGTTTGAAGACTTCTCTGCCCTGCATGGCGAGTGAGGCTAGTTTTTGGTCAGCATTTTCGATGGTGGTTGGGCATGCTGATCCTCCGCCAGGGATGTTGAGAATGGAGGATTGTGATCCGTCTGTTCCTACTTTGGTGGCTAGGATGTGGCCGGTGTTTTCTGATCCTCTGGTGAGGACTGCTGCGCCTGCTCCGTCTCCGAAGAGGACGCAGGTGTTACGGTCTGACCAATTGGTGAATGCGGAGAGTTTTTCAGCACCGATGATGAGGGCGTTTTTGAATGATCCATCTGAGATCATGCGCTGTGCGATTTCCATTGCGTAGAGGAAGCCTGAGCATGCTGCTGAGACGTCAAATGCGAGGGCGGATGTGGCGCCGATGTTGTGCTGGACGTAGCATGCTGTGGCAGGGGTGAGTGTGTCTGGTGTGATGGTGCCTACGATAATGAGGTCGATGTCAGCAGCGTCTATACCTGCATTTTCTAGTGCGCTCTTGGCCGCTCCAGTGGCGAGGTCTGAGGTGTGTTCTCCATCAGCGGCGATGTGCCTGGATTTGATGCCTGTGCGGGAGGTGATCCAGTCATCGGTAGTATCTACGATACTTTCGAGATCTTTGTTGGTCATGATTCTCTCAGGAAGATAGCTTCCTGTGCCAGCGATGGTCACGGGGATCTTAGAAGTATTTGCGCTCATTGGAATGGATTATTAGCTTGTTGGGTGACTGTGGTCAACAGTTTCTATAAGGTCTGTAAGATTAAATAATCGTGTTATTTTGGTGAAATAGTGAGATTGTGTTAAGATTAGATCTAGATGTAGCGTAGGTTATTCCAGTGGTTAGAAAATTAAGGGTTGCCTTTTTTCGAATAGAGGTAAGTTTTTCACATCACTTTTAGCTAAAAGTAAGTTATCCATGAGCGGCACAGATTATACTATTTCATTAGAGATTCAACATCGGATCAGATTCACGAGGGGTGCGTTTGAGAGGGGGAATGGTATTTTAGCGGAGTTGCTGGAGAGTGATGGAGTAAAGGTGGCGAAGGTGTTGGTGTTTTTAGAGCAAGCTGTGGCTGCTGCGTTTCCTGATTTGGAGAGTCAGATAGGGGATTATTTTGCTGGGGTTTCTGGATTTGATTTCCGAGGGGTGCGTGTGGATGTGGGTGCGGAGGATTGTAAGCGGGATGAGAAGGTTCTACGTAGGGTGTGGGATGGGATAGAGGAGGAGAAGGTAGACCGACATTCTTATGTGGTTTGTATTGGAGGTGGTGCGTTTTTAGATGTGGTGGGGTTTGGTGCAGCGACTGCGCACCGAGGTGTGAGGATGGTGCGATTTCCGACTACGACATTGTCACAGGATGATAGTGGAGTGGGGGTGAAGAATGGTATTAATGCATTTGGTAAGAAGAACTGGATAGGTTCCTTTGCGGTTCCTTATGCGGTGGTGAATGATTTTGAGTTTTTGCACACGCAGCCTGAGAATATCCGAAGGGATGGACTGGTTGAGGCGGTGAAGGTGGCGTTGGTGCGGGATTTGGCGTTTTTTGAATGGTTAGAGGAACATGCGGATTTGCTTTATGAGTTAAAGGCAGCGGTTCTGGAGGAGGCTGTGGAGAGGTCAGCGATTCAGCATGCAGAGCATATTGCGAAGGGAGGTGATCCATTTGAGACTGGTAGTAGTAGGCCGTTAGACTTTGGTCACTGGGCGGCGCATAAGCTGGAGCAGATCACGGATTTTAAGCTTAGTCATGCTGAGGCGGTGAGTGTTGGGCTGGCACTGGATACGGTGTATTCTTGGCGCACTGGTAGGATCACTGAGGAGGATGCACAGCGTGTGCTGAATATTTTGTTGAAGCTAGGGTTGCCACTTTACCATGAGGGATTTGAGCAACGTGGAGTGAATGGGAAGCGTGAAGTGGTCGCGGGCTTAGAGGAGTTTCGTGAGCATTTGGGAGGTGAGCTTACTGTGTTGTTGTTGGAAGATCTAGGTAAGGGGGAGGATGTGCATGAGCTTGATGAAGCTGTGCTGGATGAATGCATTGAGTATAATGCTGCTTACCGAAATGAATTGTTGGTTAGGGTGTGACTCTAATGGTGGTTTCTGTTGTGCTCTATTGAGTGATGTTATGGAGTTAGGTAGTTAGTGACTTTTTGATGATGATGATTTATAGAATGATGGTATGAGTAACGACCCACTACATGGAATCAACTTGGAAAGGATGCTGACGGAGTTAGTGGATGCTTATGGCTGGGAGGATTTGGCATTTAGGATACGGATCAATTGTTTCAGCCGTGATCCTAGTATTAA
>JALZVD010000207.1 GCA_023300205.1 Akkermansiaceae bacterium
CGCGGCGGTTACCGCCAGACCATCCCTAAAGCAGGACCTCAGATCCTTGAACCTATCATGAAACTAGACGTATTCACACCAGAAGACCACGTAGGTGACGTCATCGGTGACCTTAACCGTCGTAGAGGAATGATCCAAGCTCAAGAAACTACTCCTACCGGTGTCCGCATCAAGGCAGAAGCTGCACTCTCTGAAATGTTCGGTTACATCGGTGACCTTAGAACAATGACATCAGGCCGTGGACAGTTCTCAATGGAGTTTGCACACTACGCAGCATGTCCTAAGAACATCGCTGAAAAAGTGATCAAAGAAGCTGCCGAGCGAGACGCCGCTAAATAAGCTAAATCATATCTAACAAATTCACCAAGCCGTTTTGGAGCAATCCAAAACGGCTTTTCACTTCCTCCTTTATCCTTTCAGTATTTAACCATACCCTAAGACCTTATGAAAATCATCATCAGAAACCTCTCCCGTGACACCACAGAACCACAACTCAGAGCCCTCTTTGAAGAATTCGGAGAAGTCACCTCATGTGACCTCGTCCTAGACAAAGCTACCGGTAAATCAAAAGGCTTCGGCTTCGCAGAAATGCCCCTTGCCAAAAACGCTCTATTCGCCATCAAAAAACTCAACAACAAAAACGTCGCCAATAGCCGCATCCGTGTAAAAATAGCAGAAGACAAAAAATAACCTTAACAAAGATCTCACCCCTAAAGCCTTACCAAGGTAGCTCTTTTCCGTCGTAATAAATAAACTTCCCGTTTTACTTCTCAGTAAATCCTTGGATAAGCTTCGCCATAGTCCCCCCCATATCAGTCCTGTTATGACCGAGGGCCACACCCAACCACAATCGCATCCTTCAGCACCTTATCCACTGGCATAACCTTCACCTCTCGGTTGGCGCCAGTCTTACTAATTCGGTAATCATAAGTAAGCTCCAGCACTTCTAGTCTGATGAATAATCCCACTCCTACTAGAAATAACAACCCTCTGCCCATTAAAAGCCTTCGCAATTACGTTGATACTATCATCTGAAGTAACATCCAGAGCCAAAACCACATTTTGCTACCTCCTTTAAATCCATAACCTTCTCAGGTGAATGCGCCGTCCTTATCACATCATAACTCTCCACCGCAAACTGCCTACTAAGCTCAAGCCCTAATCCCCGTTTAGCACCAGTAATAAGGACTGTTTTCTTAGATCCTTCAGTAGAATCAACTTCTTCCGCATGACAAAAAGCTATAGTAGATAGAATAACAATGAATAGCTGTTTAATTCTCATATGATTATTTATTTCCTTATCTCTCCTTAGACTCTAACTAATTCCTCACCAGCTTAACATACTATTAAAACCTTTTCTTCTTTCTCTTAAACATAGTGTACCCCTTCTCAGAAGAAAGAGTCCTCTTTCCAGCCCCAAAAGTTCGCGCATTCTCCCCAAAGACATCATGATCCCCAATGTCCTTCTTCGCCCAATCAGCCAGCTTCATCAACTCAGCTACTTTACCTAAGTGTTGCCCCGCTACATCATTCGCTTCACCAACATCTACATCCAAATCATAAAGCTCAACCTTACTAATGCGTACAGAATCTTCCCTTGAAATATGACTCTCCCAATTCTTCCGGATCCCCACGTCATCAGGTTCAGTATGAGGCAAAATCAATTTCCACTTCCCTGATCGAACCGCTCGTAAACAATCATGCTGATAATAGAAAAAATCTCGCTCTATCTTGTTCTCATCACCATGAATCACCCCAGAGATATCAACACCATCGATAGAACGGTCACCAGGCACCTCACCACCCGCCAACTTTGCAATAGTTGGTAGTAAATCAATCGTCGCCGTAATAGCATCACTCTCTATCCCTGCCGGCACACTTCCAGGCGCACGTATTATGCACGGAACGCGTAATCCACCTTCCCACCAACTCGTCTTACCACTTCGCAACGGAACCGCATGCCCACCGTGATCCTTCCTTATCAACCAAGGCCCATTATCACTAGTGAAAATCACATAAGTCCTCTCATCTAGCCCCAGCTCCTTCACCCTATCAAGCACACGCCCTACATTAAAATCAAGTTCCTCAATTACATCACCATAGAGTCCTCCCTTTGACTTCCCCTTAAAATCAACAGAAGCTGCTAGCTTCGTATGTGGCATCGTATGAGCCAGATACAGAAAAAACGGCTCCTCTTTCTTCTTCTCAATAAAAGAAAGAGCCTCATCCGTATAACGCTTGGTCAATATCGCCATATTAGCCCTAGATTCTACCTTCTCAGTCCCTCTGATCAAATTAACCACTTTATCATTACTAGCAGTAGTACCAAAAAAGTAATCAAATCCCTGATACTCAGGAAGCAAGCCCTGTTTATATGATGCCGGATTATGCCCAGCCAAATCCCACTTACCAATCACCCCTGTTGCATACCCCTCCCTCTTCAGAACCTCTGCGATAGTGACCTCATCTATATGTAACTCAGGATGAATAGAATCAGGGTCAGCCTGCCGAGCAAAACGAATCGGATAACTCCCAGTCATCAATGCTCCACGTGATGGACCACAAACAGTCTGTGCATAGAAACTCGTAAGCTTCATCCCCTCCCTCGCCATCTTATCAATGTTAGGCGTCTTGATATCAGCAGACCCATAACAGCCTAAATCCTGATAACCTTGGTCATCAGTAAAAATAATGATGAAATTTGGTTTCACCTCTTTTTCTGCACTACAGACCGAGCTCATCATTAGAGCTATTAATATAATTATCTTCATCATTTTCATACCTAGTTAGAATTTTTTCTTTTTCCCTTCTTGCTGCTCACGTAATGCTCAATGGCCATCGCTGTCCACTTTTTCACATCCTCTTTTCCTGTCAGAAACTTCTGCTCAACTAAGAATGCATCTACCTTTATGAGAACATCTTCAAATAATGCTCTCCCTCCTTTAGAAATATGAAAGAACCCGTGACCTGAACCCTCGTAAATATGGGTTTCGGAAACATTACCCACCTTCTCCATAGCAGCTTGAAACG
>JALZVD010000208.1 GCA_023300205.1 Akkermansiaceae bacterium
GGCGGAGTAGCCAAGTGGCCTAAGGCATCAGTTTGCAAAACTGACATTCGTGGGTTCGAATCCCACCTCCGCCTCCATTTTAAAAATAGCCTAGCAGCAATGCTAGGCTTTTTTATTTAGAACTCCCAAGGATAAGAAACCCATTAGATCCCCCCTAGTAAATAAGTAGATCGACTCATATAGATACCGCTCCCCTCTAAAGTATTATCCAGCTTCCTCACTTGAAAAAATAACCATCTCACATAACATCACCAAATGACAACACCAGGACGCACACTCGCCATCGGAGACATTCACGGATGCCTAGAACCCCTCAAACTTCTCTGGCAAACCATCCAACCACAGCCAGAAGACCACATTATTTTTGTAGGTGATTACGTCGACCGCGGACCAGACACTAAAGGCGTCATCGACTTCCTCATTAGTCTCAAAGAAAAATTCAACATCACCTTCCTCTCAGGTAACCACGAAGAAAAATTCTTCCTCGCTCGCCACGGAGGCTGCGAAATAGAAGCCTGGTTAACACACTGGGGTGGCAAAGAAACACTCGAATCCTACGGTGAAAACGGCCTAGATGATGTCCCTGAAAGCCACTGGGACTTCCTCAGAACATGCCACTCATACCATGAGACAGACACCCATATTTACGTCCACGCCAACTTAGAAGCAGACACCCCCCTTCATCAACAACTCCCCTTCACCACAATCCACAAAAAATTCGGCACCCCCTTACCTCACCAATCAGGAAAAACCATGATCTGCGGGCACACCGCACAGAAATCATTCCTCCCAGCAAATCTAGGACACGCCATCTGTATCGACACCGACCCTGGTCGAGGTGGTTGGCTCTCTTGCCTTAACGTAGAAACAGGTGTATACTGGCAAACAAACACACACGGAGAGAGCCGAGTTCTCTCACTGTAAATTCTTCATCAACCCAACAATCATCATACTTCAAAAAAAGTTAAACAAAAACCCAGCCTAATATCGCTTCATGAGTGAAGAACCACCACCTATGGCAAGTAATACAGCTTCAATCCCCCCTTCTGACCAAATTCAGAATGAAACAATGATACCTACTATCAAGAAAACAACGGTAGTAAGCATAAGCTGGGCTACATGGCTCCAAGAACATGGATCTAAACTTCTTCTATTTGCTCGCCAACAAACCCGCTCCATCGCAGATGCTGAAGACGTCCTCCAAGACGCACTCGTTAAACTAGCTAAAAAAGAAGCCGCAGGAACCTTTGATGGCGGTCAAGCATCATGGCTCCCATACCTCTACACTAGCATCAGACGCTGCGCCATAGACCTCGGCAGAAAAGCTGACAGACGTGGCAAACGAGAAGAAAAATCAGAACAACACAAAATCATCGAAAACGGCGGTATCTCAGATCCATGGTTCTCAAGTAATAGCGCAGATGATGAATCTCGCCTCTATCTCGAACTCGGTCTGAAAAAACTACCAGAAAAATTCGCCTCCGTCATCACTCTCAAAATATGGGGTGAACTAACATTCGCAGAAATAGGAACCAAATTAAACATCTCACAAAACACCGCCGCTTCCAGATACCGATACGGACTTGAAGCACTTAAAAAACACCTCACTTCAGCCAAACAATCTGGAGACATCTAAGAATCAATTCCCCCCCTTCTCTCATAACACCCAATAACAAAACGAATATTGTCATGAAAAATTCACTCGATAATGAACTCAAAGAGATAGAAGCGCAGCTAGCAGAAATCACCCCTACGCAAATGCCAAAAGACATGATCAGCCGTATGGAACAAGCCATGATCGCTTGGGAAGTTCACCTGCCTGTAGAAGAGAAAATTGTACCCTTTAACCAGCTAGAAACAGCCACTCCAGATCCATCTCAAAAACCTCGGATAAATCATCTCCAGCGCTGGGGTGCCGCCGCAGCCATTGCTCTATTTACCTCTACCGCAGCTATATTTACATTAACTAATGACCAACCAATTCCTAATCTAGTTGGAAGCCAAAATACATCAGCCTCCCCATCATCTGCAGTACCTGTAGATGACAGAGTCACCACTAATCTCACTCCCTTACTGAGCAGAAACATCACACACGCCAGTAATGAAGGTATCACCTACGCTGGAAAAAATGAAGCCCCTTTCAAGGTCCTCCGTATCGAATACAATGAAACAGTAATTTCTTACAATAAAGACGGTAAAACCATGATTACTGAAAACCCATGTGTTGAGCATATTCTCATACCAGTACCAGTTCACTAAATCGGTTTGCTAAATCTTTCTCAATAAAGAGCCTATATACCCTCTAAATCTCTTTGAATTAGAGCATCACCTTTCTCTAAACTCCCCTGTTGTATCTGGTCATTTGTATCATTCATAAACAAATCACTATCTTCAGAACGCTACTTAAATAGCAGCAAATATAATTATTACTTAGTATCGAACCATGAAAAACTACCCATCAGTCAAATCAATCATTACACCATACTCTCTCGCCACACTTGCATTATCCACCACATTGTTTGCGATTGAAAGACCTACCCCTGCCGCTCAGCCCCAAGAAAAGCTGAGCCCACAAAAAAATATCCAACCAGAAAATCTCGCACCAAAGGCCATTCCAATGCCAGAAGTCAATGCACAACGTGTAGCCTACTTAGGTGTCTTTGGAGAGCCTATTTCAGACGCCCTTTCTACCAAGCTCAACCTAGATAAAGGTATCGGACTAAAGCTCCAGTTAGTTTCTCCTGGAAGTCCTGCAGCCATAGCAGAACTGAAGAAAACAGATATTATCCTCAGCCTAACAGGACAAGATATAGGTTCTATAAACGACCTCCGTGCATCAATCGCAAACAATAAACCAGGGGACATCATAGAACTCAAATACATCTCAGAAGGCCAAACAAAGACCAAGAACATCATTCTTGGAGCCAGACCAGTATTAAGAGCTCATCGTGACCATGCAGTCCCTATCCCTCACAACAATCAACAGAAGCAAGCGGAACTAAAAGATTTAGGCTTACCAAAAGAATTCCTCGATAAATTCCCCCAAGAAGACCGTGAAAAACTCATGAAACTCTTTAAAGGAAAGCTAGCAGGCTTAGATCTCCAAGAGCTACAGAAAGGACTCGATAAGCTAGAAGGATTCGATCTCAACCTTCTTCCTCAGAAGCTCAACCCGAACATGAACCAAGGCTTGAAAATCAAAGGGAGCTTCAATAGCCGCATCAAAATGTTAGACCAGCACGGCAGTATTACACTTGAATCCACAAAAGATGGTAAAATAATCGAACTCCTAGATAAAGCAGGTAAACTTCAATTCAGTGGCCCATACAACACTGAAGCGGATAAAAACAGTGTCCCTCAGGAACTCCGCAACAGAGTCGAGAATCTAGACATCGATAAAGGTCTCGGATTCCTCGCTAAACCTCAATTAAACCAACAGCGGAAAAATAAAATGAACTTCAACTTCAATGGTGGTAGAGATTTCCCTGACATGGAAGACCTTGAGAAAGAAATGATGCAGCAACTCCCCAAAGACTTCCAAAAAAAGCTCAAACTAAATCTACAATTACCTAAGCTAAAAAACTTAGACGGAATCAAAAGAAATCAAAAGTTCGAATTCAAGTTCGGAACGAATAGCTACTCAACATCACAAACAGATCCTCAGTCAGGAAATCGATTCACCTTCGAAAAAAACGACGCCAAAAGCCAAGTCGAAGTCCATGACCCCGCAGGTAAGCTACTCTATAACGGCCCATATAATACCGATGCAGACAAAGCTAGCGTGCCAAACGAATACCGTGATTTCCTAGAGAACCTGAATGCAAAATCTCCCTAGAACCCACTTAAAAAAGAGCTAGAAATCGAACAATAATTCTCAAGCTTCAATTCACAACTTTACCCACTGCCGTAACGAAACCATTCGTTCTCGGCAGTTTTCTATTCACCCTATAAATACAGCCACTCTTCCCTTCCTACCTCCATAGATGACTCATTCCATTAACCAAAAAAGCTCACATCCGTAAATGTGAGCTTTAAAAAAATAGTAATAACTCCTCAGCTATCTAATTTGTATTAATCTCAACAATCTCCTCAGCAATCGCTACGCTTGTAGAGTCAAGATCAGCTGCAGTCACCGAAATATCTTTGCCCCTTGACGTTTTAAGATGATAGATTCCATTCTCAAATTTAACTAGCTTCGCACTGATTTCTTTGCCTTTAGAACTCTTCCATTTTCTCAAACTTGGGTTGGCGATAACAATGGCATCACTATCAGACTGTTCAGAAACTTCCTCATCTTCTTCAGAGGTAGCCGACGCTCCAGCATCACTAAGTTCACCAGTTTTCTTAGCCTCTCTAATCTTCTTTTTGGTATCTCTAAAGATCTTGCTGTAGTCTTGGCCTTTGAGAGAAGCATGATTGAATGAACCATAAGATTGCTCACCATCAGCACTCTCAAAAATCAACAACGGCATTGAACCTCCCGCTGCTAGCAATTTCTTATAAATTTTAGGCACCGTCTTTTTGTCCTTAGAATCCACAAAGACAACCTTTGCGTATGTCTTCATACCCTTGAGCTCATCGATGGCTGTCGAACTGACAGTCCCAGTACAAGTCGGTCAACTCTTCTTTATCGTCTCAGGAAAATAGATATAAGCCACTGCCACTCCATCTTCTGCAGCTTCGCTCTTAGCTTCCTCTACCTCATCCACGCGGAAAACACCTCTCGGTATATCAATCGCCATGGCACTCGAAACAGCAATCGCTGCAAATAACTTCGTTAATAATAATTTTTTCATCAATGTCTATAAGTTCGTTGTTTATAATAGTGTCATAAAATACTATCGCAAGTATTTAACTCACTTTACTCCCATTAGTTGCGTTTATTTAGATGAAAAAAGCTCCTGACCTCACCATTCATCTTTCGCATCGAGAAATCCATACTATCCAGTTCCTCTGAAACCTTAAGAATATCCTTAATGATCACCTGAGCCTCTTCAAACTCGTCCCGATCAAATGTATCTGTAATATCATCACCTCGCTCATCAAATAACTTCATCCAGTCCTTAACCCCCACCCTTATAGGATCCAACCTGAACTTGAAATCCATTCCTCCACTTTTCCCTTCCTCATTATACTCCTCAACAAAAGATTCTACAAAGGCTGGAGAAGAAGTCAAAAACATCAACTGATCATTCAAACCTATAGCCAAATTCGCGTCAAACGTAGTAATCCCTAGCTGATAACTCCAGAAGTCTATCCCATCTCTCTCAGCTAGTTCTGGTGTCCTATAATTAATTTTCTCATTTGTGAGGCGCTCTATCTTCCCTACAATCTCCTGACTCGTCGTGTCAATCTCCTCCCAGCCACTCGCTAAAGCACCTTGATCCAAAACATCGTAACCCATTGCTAATCTTGGCACCTTACCATTCTCTAGCAACACAGTAGGAACATCAGGCACCCTTGGCATGACACCCTTCAGATCAATCACTAACGCCCCCTCATTACCCAAGCCAAGTTTCGCTCCATCACGCACTCCCCTCCATAGATTCAGTAAATCATCACTAAACTGAGCATCCAGCATCTTAAACGTATCTGAAAAATCCTGAAAATCTGCATTATCCACGTCATGCTCTACCGTGAGCTTAGCCACCTCGTATGCCAAATGAACAAAATCCTCTAAGCTCTGAATGACTAAATCAGTATGAGCTCCATCAGATACCCAGCTAGAAGAAACAACAGCATCTTCAGCCATCGCTATATCAGCAAGTCGCCTCTTAGACTCCAAATCATACATCCCAGAGCCTCCTCCATGAAAGCTATCCATCTTAAACCCATCTTCAAGATACGCCACACTTCCAAATCTACTTGGAGAACTAAGACTCCGTATTCCCCTACCATTAGCGCCTAATTTCCCCAATAACCCCTGAATATCTGTAGTATCTCCCAAGACACTAGTCTCTGATAGCAGCTCATTCACACCAGCTGAGAAATCCTCCATAATCGTACTAACCTTACTCAACTCTAAAGATATTTCTTCACTCACATAGCTCACACTAACCACATCCTTATCATGATATTCCTTCAGGAACCCCACCTCTTCATTAGCAAGAAGTGAATCACTAGGATCCTCTATAAATTTCAGCCCCTCTGAAGTATCTCCCAAATAGATCACCACATAATCTCCATAACTCCCCGCCAGCAAAGTAACCTTAAAATCTTTGAATTTCTCAGTAAACTTCTCCATATATTCAGCATCCATCCCCATCATCTCTAACTGAGGACTTCCTAAATCACTCATCGTCCCCAACCACTTCCCGTAGTTAATCTTCATCCCCTTAAAGCCTCCATAAGAATCAATAGCATCCTCCTCAAAAGGAATCTCCATCCCTGGAACCATCTCGTTCAGTCCATTAGCCATCGCCAAAGTATCCTGTATTAGCTTCGTATATCTTGCACGTTCACTCTCACTACTCACTTTAAACCCCATATACACTCTTGGCATCTTGTAGTCATCCATCTCCAAAATTTCATCCATAACAGGAGTCATCATTCCTGCCAGAATCCCCATCATCATCTCCTGACTACCCATCGCATTCTCACCCTCCATCGCATTCAGCATAATTTTTCCTATAAGCTTATAATACATCTTATAGTAGACAGAATACATATCACCCGTAGCCCTCATAACCTCAGCAGAACCATCACCCATTGAGAAGAAAGCCTCTTCACCAGCAACCTTCATCATTTCCTTATACTCATCAGAGTCCAACGACTCATCAATGTCTTCACCCTCCCCCTTAGCCATTTTAGCAGCAAACTCACCTATGGCAGAATCACGCACAAGACCTATAAGCTTACCAATCCCCTGAGCATTAACAAACAGCTCTGTATCCTTCGGCAAATGCCCAGCAAAGCCTGCCACATCAGTTAGATCCGCCTCACTCACGGGGACTACCTCTTCCTGCTTCCCCAACTCAAGATTAGCTGACCCAACTTCACCTTGCTCTTCTACAGCTACCTCAGAACCAGACGTTACCTCATCCCCAGACTTCTTGTCGCTGCAAGAACTCGTAAATAAACCAAACACCAAACAAGGAACATAAATAAACACACGCAATTTAGGTTTCATCATTCCCCTATTTATCGATACTTATTAGTTTGCGCAATCTCAATTTTGGCCTAATCATCCTCCCCTCATGCCTGAACTTCCAGAAGTCGAAACAACCTGCCAAGGAATATCACCCCACCTCACTAGCAAAAAAATCACCTCCGTTGAAGTCAGAAATGGCAGCCTACGATGGCCAGTCAGTGACCAAATTCACCACCTCAAAAACATCACCCTTAAGGATCAAAACCCTGTCACTCGCAGAGCCAAATACATCCTCATCTCCCTCCCTAAAAAACAACACATCATCATCCATCTTGGCATGTCCGGAAGCCTCCGCATCTCCTCACCTGATGAACCGCTCAAGAAACACGACCACGTCATCTTTAACATCAGCTCAGGACTACAGATGCGCTATCATGACCCGCGCAGATTTGGCTGTATCCTCTGGACAGATCAGCCCATCGCTGACCACCCACTCTTCTCCAAGCTTGGCCCAGAACCACTCCTAGGAGAATTCACCGCCAGCTACCTAGTCCAGAAATCAACGCTCAAGAAAAAGTCCATCAAACAGCACATCATGGATAATCACACCGTCGTCGGTGTCGGCAACATCTACGCATGCGAAGCCCTCTTCATGGCAGGCATCCACCCCCAGCGTGAAGCAGGCAGGATTAGCAAAGCCAGACTCACCAACCTCAGAGAAACCATCCGCCTCGTCCTCCAGAGATCCATTGACCAAGGTGGCACAACCCTCAAAGACTTCATCCAGTCAGACGGCCAGCCAGGCTACTTCAAACAACAACTCAACGTCTACGACCGTGAAGCTAAACCATGCAGAACATGTAAATCCAACATCAAACGCATCGTCCTAGGACAACGATCTACATTTTACTGCCCAAAATGCCAGAAATAGCCTCGTTTTGAACGAAAAACCTCTAATTGCCACTTGACTCACTAACCTCACAAGAGTAAGCCTTCGCCTCCTACCCTATGGGATAAAGGGACACGGTTCTTCTAAAGACACTTCCTCGAAGCTATTCAGAAGCCCCTGATTCAACATCAATAACATCTAACCTATATAAATACATGGCTACTACAAAAGTAATCCTACGCACAAAAATCAACAACCTCGGCTACGAAGCTGACATCGTTAAAGTAAAAGCAGGTTTCGCTCGCAACTACCTCGTCCCACAAGGTAAAGCATACGAAGCAACTGAAGAAAACCTCAAGAACCTCGAAGAACTCAACGCCAAGCGTGCTGAGCGCCTCGCTGCTGAACTTGCTGACTCTGAAAAGACTGCTACTAAGATCAAGAGCTTCTCTCCTAGCTTCGACCTCGAAATCGGTCAAGGTGGTAAAGCATTCGGTTCTGTTACCTCTATCGATATCCACAAGAAGCTTGAAGCAGGCGGTATCGAAATCGAACGTAAAGCGATACAACTCGACCAACCAATCAAGACTAGTGGCAAGACTCAAGTTGAGATCAATCTTCCACAAGACGTCAAAGCTACTCTCACTATCAATGTCGTAGCGAAAGAGTCATAATCTGACCTCTTATTAAATTTACATAAAAGCGTCTCTGTTCAATCAGAGACGCTTTTTTTGTTCCTCCTCATTTTATACATTGACTCAATACCATCAAGCTACACAGTCACACTCTATGAGTAAATTATCCCAAGCAGTCAGTATCCACCCCTATTTCAAAATCAACGAAGGCCGTCTCGAAGACTTCAAAGAAGTGATCAAATCATTCATCGAGCGCACCCAGAATGAAGAAACATGCTATTACTACGACTTCAGCTATGACAGCGCAGAAAACACCGCCTTCTGCCGTGAAGCATATGCTGGCGCCGCTGGCGTTTTAGCACACTTAGAAAATGTAGGCGCCCAAATCGAACTAGCACTTACCATGTCAGAAATGACCACTCTTGAAATCCA
>JALZVD010000209.1 GCA_023300205.1 Akkermansiaceae bacterium
AGGAGGCACCCGAGCGGCTGGCCGAACGCCCCAGTCTTTTGCCAAGGCTGACAAGTATCGAAAGGGGGTGTTGGCCCGAAGTGGACGTTTTTAGATTGTTTGTTTACGTGATGTCCCATCGTTCTGAAGAAGGTGAAAGAGCAGTTTCATAGATACCCTTGACACTGGTTTTTACCACCTTACAGGCAGCGTCTCCAGCTTTTGTTTTCGAGGTAGCATGATCTACCGTCAGATAATCGATTTCACAATACCCAAGACCCTCGATCCGGACTTGGAACCAGGTCCCCTCGCCCAGGGTGGGGTGCGCCCCTAAAGTGACAGGCTTGTGAGAATAGGCCTCAATATCTGACAGATCCACTTCTTTCCAAAGCTGCCATTCAAGATTGGTATTGGAGCGAGCGTGGACACGTAGCCCTCTGGAGCTGCCGTCCGCATAGACTTCAAGACGGCCATCTTTGAGGCTCTTCAAAGTATCGTAACCCCCCTCGGCAAACTGTGAGGTTTCAAGAGACCATTCAATGGGCACCTTTTCACCCCTCAAAGAGTCTTCACCCCCTTCGCTCTCTAAAAACCCGAACAGCAGTTCGTTGCTTTCTGCCGAACATAAGAACCCGAAACTTGTTGTCGAAGGAGTGTCCTCCACATGGGTGAAGTAGTGGATGCCTTTGATACCCGAGCTGGGCAACCAAAGCCCTTCCCACACTGGGATGGGGGTTAGGTCCTCAGTGTAGCGAGTCGCTTGGTTGTAAGCGACGAAGCCCCTGCCCATGGAAGATGAGGTAGCCTCCCCATCGATCCGCATCCCGACAGAACAGAAGATCCTACTCTCGGAAGGCCAGAAACCTACGGTGGACCCGCCGAGGAATGTTTGCTCGCCTTTGGCCACCAAAAGGGGCTTGACCCGGTGTGATTTAATATCGATCTGCTCTGTCTTGTCGGACTTCTCGCCGAGGACGTTCTTGAGGTAGTGGATGCCGAAGGTTGATCGGAAGACGTGATCGCTAGTGAGGTCCGTGACAGCGTAGCGGCCCACGCAACTGACTAAGGCGGTCTGCTGCTGCCCCATCTCTTTGTCCCCCCAACCTTGGCCCTGGGGCCTCCCCCCAACGATCCTACTTTCCCTCGGGAACTGGAAAGTGTTGAAGGTCATAATACCATTAGCGAAGTAGGCAATAAGAGGGCCTTGGCCGTTGGGGGTCCGGCCTTGGGGGAGCGTTCGGAACGCTTGGAGCTTCCCTAAGTTGGAGGCCCATACCAGTGGGTCGCCGAAGGACTCAAGCGCCTGCTCCTCCATGGATAGGAGGTCGTCCGTGCTTTTGAAACCACGCTTGTGAATGATGTCCCCCACGAAGATAGCAAAAGGAGTCTGTTGGTGGACCCTGCCATGCGCGTAGACCCCGAGGCCCGCGCCGTTGACGAGCCACTGCTTTCTGTTGTCGAGAAGAAACGAGTCGTGGGAGTCCTCTGGGGCTGGAGGGCAATAGTCTCGGTGATGCTCCATGATGGAGTCCTTGCTATCTGAAAAGGGGGTGATCTCGTCAAGAGTCCCCTCCTTACATTTAGGCACTTCCAAGGTAGGGCAGTTTAGGGGCCTTTCTCGGTCGGGCTCTTCCATGCCCGGACTCTTCGTAGCACAGCCTTGACCGTTCCAGAAAATAGTGTCGGCGGTGAAACTCTGGGCGATCAACCAATCCTCTGCGGCAAAGATATTAACATCTTGTCCACAGCGGAAATCGTAATCCCCGCACAAGCTGAAAGCGGGGCAAGATAGCTGCCCTTCTTCTGCCGAAGCAATGAAAATCTTACCGTTGACAGCGACCGCAAGACCCGTCTCTTCCGAGGCAAACACTTGAGAAGACATGCCTTTGGAAGGGGAGAAGAAGGACGCCCCCTGGAACTGCCCTTGGAGCCCGAGAGACTCATAGCGGATCGGGGGCCGAGTCTTGATCTCCCCATTGTCGAACTGGATATTCACAGCACTAGCGAACTGCGCACTCCCCAAAGATAGGGGGTGCGATAGCATGTCAACGCCTTCAGTCCCCCGTGCCGAGTCACTCGAAGGTTTCCTGATAATTTCCAGTTTCATTTTTTTTTTAGTATTTAGCGTCTTGGAATTCAGGGTTGAAATGCGTTGAATAATACTTCAACGCCGCTTCTTTAGCATGAGGGGGGTAGCCTGCTGCATGGACCGCCCAGGGCTCTGTTTGAAGCTCCATGGCGTCACTTAAGTCTCCTGATTGTTCCTTGTCTCGCGCAGCCACAGGTAGGTAGTTCCATTTGTTCGAGATCAAGCGGACTTTGGAAAACTTTTGGGCGGCAGCGTTGAGGCAGCTTTGCTCTCCAAAGTCCTTCAGGTTGTCGAAATGCTCCGCGAAGAGCTTCTCGCCTTCCGCAAAAACGTGGCGGTGGCGGTCGTTCCAGACGAAGAACCCCGAGTTGAAATACTTCTTAACGTCAATCCCGAGGTAGGCAGAATCAAAGGCAGGGAAATGTTGTGTCGCATAGATGCCCGGATCACGGACAGCAAGAAACTCCTCTTGATCGTCCAGGGGGGAAAGATCGCAAGGTCTGTTGAACCACAAATCCGCATCGAAGAAAACAACTGTCTGGCCCCGGAACATGCTGGCAAGCTCGAATTTGGCAGCGTAGTTCCCTCCGCTGGGAGTGGTGACTGTGACGGCGGTTTTCCCAGTGAAGGCGGTGAACCGCGCCACTGCTTCTGTGGCTAGGTGCGCTGTCTCCGGGGAGGCTAGAGTGACTCCGATCATTTAGATGTTTCCGATGTAGCTTGTAGGAGAGGCCTCCTCTTTGCAGCAGCAACAGCAGCCAGAAGAAGTGGCGGGAGCCTCCTTGGGTTGCCATGACACTTCTCCATCCTCGAAACAGAGGACCCAAGGGCCGGGCTCTGAGGGGTAGGGCAGCACTTTAGCAACCGACTGGGTTCCCTGCTCGCAGCAAGACCCTACCTCGGAGACAGGGGCTTGCATTTTGCTCATGAGGATCAAACCTACACCTCCAAGAACTTCGAGATCTCGCCGAACCTCCTCAGTGCCGAGGGCGTCGAGTGGGCGGTAGCCTGTCAACTGGATGCAGGGGCTCTCGCCAAGTGCGCCGATGTGGTCCTTGGGGAAGAACCCTGTGTCAACAGGCAGCCAGCCCCCTGTAGCTTTGTCATGGAGCAAAGCGGAAAAGCCTTCGGTCAGACCGCCCATTGCATGGATGTTCCCGCACTCATCAGCGATGGCCAAGAAAGGTGCAGCTTTCGGTTCGGCAGGGACAGCCGTTCCGTGGTAGTCCACAAAACGGTGCCAAAGTTGATGGACTTTCAGAGGCACGAAACTCTGAAGCCTCGCTTTACCTTTTTCGACGTAAACAACTCCGGTGCCTTTAAAGGCTGCGAGTCGGCACCCCAGTTTGGCTAGGAGAGTTAGGCCCTCGTCTTGCAGACGGGCATCGTCATACCCGTTCGGGAGCTTCAAGCCGGGGGAGTCCCCCGCCTCTTCGTGGAGACAGGGGGCACAATCGCCGTCCCCCTGCAACGGAGGTTTGACTTGGAAATACGCCTCCAGTTGGTGTGCGGGTGCTTTGGCCGACCCCAAGCCTGAAAGCGGGGAGCCGATGATAGGTTTTTGGGAAATTTGATCAGACATGGTTTATAGAGTGAGGAGAAACTTGCCAATGCCTCGGGCATAGCAGGCGGCTACGAGGGCAGGCCCCTCCGTCGGGGTGATGAGTTTTGCACGAAACTCGGGGTTTGACTCAAAGCCGGGCTCCGTGAGGACTGCCCAAGCTGGGGCGAGCCGGAGCATGAGGGACCCGGCAGCGTTGGTGTTG
>JALZVD010000210.1 GCA_023300205.1 Akkermansiaceae bacterium
GCTGAGATTTTTCCACGTTCGAGAGGTAGGTTATCAGTGTATCGCTCGGTTCTGTCACCTTCCATACCACCGTTATCAGAGGTGAAGATCACATAGGTGTTCTCACTGAGCATGTGTCCAGGCCAGCGAGGGTCTTCAGTTTCGTCGAGGTAGTTGAATACTTGGCCTACGTAGTAGTCTAGTTCTTCAACCATTGCACAGTAGAAGGGGTTAGTCTGGCCAGGTTGATTACGTGGTGGAAGATTAGCTGGATCAATCCCAAGTTTTTTTGAGTATTTTTCAAGTAATTCCTCTGAGCGAGTGTGGATAGGGGTGTGTACGAGCCATGTCGCGTAGTAGAGAAAGAATGGCTTTTGTTTCGTTTCTTCGATGAAGGTAAGAGCATCTACGTTGGTCTGGTGGTAAGGGTAGCCATTTTTATCAAGACGATAAGGGTCTTTTTGATCTGTGGTTGCGAAATTTTTAAGACGGTCTTTCATTCCACCTCGTGCACCGCGTTCAGAGCGAGTGTATTCGAACCCGACATCTTCAGGTTGAGGGAAGGCGTTATGATCGATGGCGATATGCCATTTTCCTGAATGTCCTGTAGTGTAGCCATTTGCCTTGAGGATCTTAGCGATGGTGAGCTCATCTGCTGGCATGCGGCCACTGTACCATGGATCCATCATGGTGCTGTGTTTACTGTGAGGAAGAGGTGGCTTTCCGCCTACAACGTGAGTCTTCTGAGCACGTGCGGGGTGGTTACCACTCATAATGGCACAGCGAGATGGTGCACAGGTAGGAGCTGGTGAATAGGCTTGCCAGAACATCACTCCTTTTTTTGCCAAGGTATCAATGTGAGGAGTCTCCATAGGTGAGGGCTGATCAATATCGTAGCATTTTACATCCTGCCAACCGAGGTCATCAGTGAGTAATAGGATAATATTAGGCTGCTGTGGACGTGTTTCTTCTGCAAATACGGTGGGTACTGCAGAAAGTAGAGTGATTGAGATAAGTTGGCTTATTTTACGCATTATTTTGGCGAAGTGCTGATTTGATGTATTCACTACTGATAATAACTGCTGATAAAAGGTGATTCTTTCAACTGAAATCATGTTAAAATGTGTGTTGAAGGTATAGCACTATATTAAAAGCTAATGCATCTGAATCATCTTTATAGTCAGGCGCTAATTTTAAGATTAGGAGTTACGTACTTAATTTTATAAAGCTCGTATGCCTGTCTAGCGCTGGGTTTCTAGGGGGGATTTTAATGATAGGATTTCCTGTTTTTTACTCTATCGCTTCTGCCTTCACCTTGAAGAACATTTTCGAATCAGACTTTTGTGCAGTGTAAGTGTAGGAAGTAGATGTCTCTAGACCTTGGATATCAGAAGATTCGACAACCCATTCTCCTTCCTTTAAGCTGGATGATTTTAATATGGAGTAGAGGCGGTTACTTTCACTATTCCATTTTATGACGAGTGTCCCTTTGTCTTGAATTATTGAGGAAATCCTAAATTGAGATTTAGCAGTAGAAGAGACATCAGGGACAGTAGGATCTGTGCCAGCTGTGAATTCTTCGTGATTTGGCTGACCATCACTATCAAAGTCCTGAAGATCTGCGGCTTCGTAGTCATTATTTGTTACTAGACCATATTGATCTAACCAACTGTATGGAGTACCGTTACTAGTTAAAATACCGTCGAAAACTGCATTCATCAGTACTACAGTGTCTGCTCTGAGGATAGACTGATTATCTGTTAGGTCCACATTCCATGTCCATGCACCTCCGGCCTTGAGGCAACGTCCCATCCAGTCTGAACCTTGTTCCTGAGTCCACACGAGAGCACCAGCATTCCATTTCTCTTGGATAGGAATAAACATATGACCGAGAGACCATTTACCATCGGCTTCGAAGTAGCCCTCTGCTGTATCTTCGATAGAAGTGAGCATGGGTAGGTTTACATCACTATTAGAAGGTGTTTGTGCGATCGGATTAGGATGCCCAAAGGTGTAGTCCTCGTAGCCAGGGTTATTATTAATCAGGGGGATTTTTTGACCGTCGTTAAAAGTACATACGGCGTCCGGATTATAAGTTTTCACCGTTTGATGGAGTAGAGGTATATTACCCAGGCCAGCATGATCAAACCACCAGCCATCGATCAATGTTGTATAACGCTTAGCGTATTCATTAATAATGACCTCAGCATAAGCCTTCTTGTAGCTGTCGTCAGTGGTATCACCATATTCTTGAGTGACATAAGCAGCCCAGTTGTCCATCGCGACAGAGGTGTAGGTGCCATCACTATTCTCTAAAGCATCAAAAGCTTTTTCAGCTCCGTGCTTTAACATCGCTGGTCCCTGCGTAGCACAGTAAGCAATCACTTTAATTCCTCTAGCCTTAAATGCTAAAGCCATATCCATAAATAAATCCCGACCATTCATGGGATCTGCATCCGGACTAGTTGGCGTAGCGCTGGGAGTAAGGACACTCAATACAGAGTGAGGAGCGATATAAGCATCACCATGAGCGGCATCTGATAAATTAAAAATAACGTAGCTCACTCCTGGCATTTGAGCTATCTGATCTGCTAAAATATCTGCATCCCAAGAATCTATGTCAGCTTTATCATCAGCTTTAAAACGAAATCCTATACCCCATCCGCCGGACATCCATTGGGCTTTAGGTGCTTGAGCATAGGCATTAGCGCTTGATAAAGTGGCTATTAAAATCAAGCCCGTCACTTTATTTAGTAATTTGTTTAATAAATATGTATTCATAAAGAAGTACGGTTGTTTACACTAAAATACTAGAAATTTGCTTTTTACAATATTTATCTATGTAAGCTGCGGGGATGAATTGTTACCTATATGCAAACTACTAATTATATTTAATAGTAAAGTCAATATTCTTCAAAAGAAAGCTCATTATTTTTAAAAAAATGATTCAAGTTGGTTAATGTAAGTTTTTTTTATTAGATGGTAACAATCATTAACTAAGAAATGATCTAATAATAAGCCTCAATTAGAGACTTTAATTTGGTATCTGACATGAATTCTACTCGTGAAGTTCTAGAGGATGGCGTCCATGAGAGCGTTCATGGAGTGAGGATTTTTGATCAACTGGGATGGCTGATAGGTTCATTTAGTAATTTGACGATACTATGCATCTATGGCAATTTAGTGAGTGCTATTACGAAAAAACGATAGTCTCCCAGTGATGTGGGGAGTTTGAATTCTTTTTGCTGCTTGATTTGAGCTGATTCCTCTTGGTTTACTAGCGGGAGCGTGGTTTTCTATTTCTAATAAGAGGCGGCTATAGGACTGAGTGGCGGTTGTGTTTGTCTTTCTGAGGCTGCCGTGGGCGGGGACGATCATTCCTTCGTTTTTTTGAGTATGGTTTCGGCTGATTTGCTCCATTGAGATGATGTGAAGATAGGGAAGATACC
>JALZVD010000211.1 GCA_023300205.1 Akkermansiaceae bacterium
TGGCGATGTTTGATCAGTTTCCTTACACGCATCATATTGAGGCGGGTGTGGTGTTAGTGCGGAGTTAAGTTTCTGGCTTGGCTGGGGTTTATGCTGGTTGTGAGGGATGATTGCGGGTAGGAATATTGGTATAGAAATTTTGATTATGACGAGACCAGATAAGAGAGAGATAAATGAGCTACGCCCGATTACGTTTACGCCAAATGTGGCGCCCCATGCTACGGGTTCTGTGCTGGTATCCTTTGGTGATACACGGGTGATCTGTGCATGCACGGTGGAGGAGAATATCCCCGGTTGGATGAAGTATCAGAAGGTGAAGGGTGGCTGGCTGACTGCTGAGTATTCGATGCTTCCTTATTCGACTTTGGACCGTAAGAGGCGTGATATTTCCCAGGGTAAATTGGATGGAAGGTCATCTGAGATTCAGCGACTTATTGGAAGATCACTGCGTGCTGTGGTGGATTTGAAAGCTCTGGGTCATAGGACTTTATGGATTGATTGCGATGTGCTGCAGGCAGATGGTGGGACGCGGACGGCATCTATTACTGGTGGTGCAGTGGCTGTGGCTATAGCGCTGAATAAGCTGGTTGCGGAGGGAAAGATCAAGAAGTCACCGATGAATAAGCTGATAGCTGCGGTGAGTGCTGGGGTGTATAGGGAGGTGCCTGTTTTGGATTTGAATTATCCTGAAGATAGGGATGCTGCAGTAGATTTTAATGTGGTGCTGACTGAGGATTTAGAGTTTGTGGAGATCCAAGGTGCGGGTGAGGAGTCTACGTTTAGCCGTTCTGAGATGGATCAGATGTTGGATTTGTCTGAGGCTGGTATTAAGGAGATAGTGGAGTTGCAGAAGCAGGCGATTTCGGATGCTGAGAGTGCAAAACCTGCGGATCTTCAGGGGTTAGCAGATGCCTTTCAGTAAGGGTAAATGGTTGACTTCACCAGGCGATGGGAATAGGGCTTTCTGGTCGCCTGGAAAGTCGAGAACGTGATGGAAAAAGCTAGTAAAAATAAGAGTGAAAGCTCTGTGGTGAATGCTGAAAAAGCGATTGTTGATAAGAAGAGTGATTATAAGTCTTTTATTACGGTGCCTGTTTTTGGTGAGATTCCGCTACGGCCATCAGAGATGATTGCAGATTTGAAGGTGCGAGAGAATCCGCCACTATGGTCACAGTTTTTTAAGTATGTGATTTTTGGTCTTCTTTCGACAGCGGTTTTATTAGGGGTGTATCTTACTGTTCGTTTGTTTTATGGAGAATATATTGCGGATGATTTATCTAAGGAGGTACTGAAGAGTCATTTGGGTAGGGTGATGTTTGTTGGATTTGTGTTGGCAAATATAGTGGCTTATGTGACGAATAGGTTATTTGTGTTTACCCCAAGTGAACGACACTGGACGGTGGAGTTTTTGTTATTTTTAGTAGTTTCTGGAGTGAGTTTTTATGCGGGAGATATTGCGAAAAACTGGTTTATCGATATGGGCCTGAATAAGGATATCGCTGCGCTTTCTTTTGCTGTTTCTTCTGCGTTGGTGAATTTTATTGCTCGTAAATATATTGTTTTCACGGATGGTAATGGCTCTTCAGTAAAGAAAATTAGCGTATCAGATGAACCGAATAACTATTAACTAAATGATTATGTCAGAATCCTTAGAACGGCCACTTACTGTGGTAATACCTGCCTATAATGAGGAGAAAACTGTGGAGCAGGTGATCCACACTGTATTGGCGATTCCTTTAGTGGGTGAGGTGGTGGTGGTGAATGACTACTCTACTGATGATACGGCAAAGATTGTAGAGAGGATGGCTGAGGTAGAGCCTAGATTGAGCTTTTATAGTCATGGCATTAATCAGGGAAAAGGCGCGGCTTTGCGAACTGGCTTTCAGAAGGCGACGCTACCCTATGTGATTATACAGGATGCAGATTTGGAGTATGATCCGCAGGAATTTGAGTTGGTGGTTAGGCCTCTTATTAATGATGTTTGTGATGTTTGTTATGGCTCACGTTATCTAAAAAATAATCCACGGAGAGTGCTTCAGTTTTGGCATACGATGGGGAATCGTTTTTTAACAACATTGTCTAACATGGTGACTAATCTTCATGTGACTGATATGGAGACTTGTTATAAGGCTTTTAAAAGGGAGGTGATTCAGAATATTAAGATTGAGGAGAACCGGTTTGGGTTTGAGCCGGAAATTACGGCTAAGATTGCGCGTCGTCATCTGCGGGTGTCTGAGGTGGCGATCTCTTATTTTCCACGTTCCGTGGATGAGGGAAAGCACATTGGGTGGAAGGATGGGGTACGTGCGATATGGTGTATTTTTAAGTATGGATTCTGGAGAAGAAACCGTAATGTGATGATTGTAGATGATAATAATAAGATGTCGATTTCTGAACGATAGACGCTCGCCGCCATGCTGATACATTCTACTAAACGCGATAGTGCACCATCGTTACTCATTTATTCTGCGTTTATTTGTGGTTTATGGATGTGGTTATTTCCGGTGAGTGGTGATGGAGATGCTGTGATGCATTTTGAAAATTTCCGGGAGGGCCAGACACATACAAAGTCTATTTTGCATCCCTGGGCGAGACCTCTTTATGCTGCGTTGAACTTGCCTGTATCTTATTTTGGAATGATGGCTTCTCGTCTATTTCACTTGGGATTGGCGATGTTGATGGCTTGGCAAACATATCTTTATGCTAAGGATCTAAAGTTGAAATATGCGCCTCTGGCTATCTCATTTGCTCTACTACAGCCATATGCGATGTTGTTGAGCGGGGATACAATGACTGAGATACCGTATGCTCTTTTGGTGATTGTTGCACTGAGGCTTTGGCACTTTAAGAAGTATGTCTGGGTTTCAATATTGGTGGGTTTGAGCCCTTTGATCCGTCCGGAGGGTTTTTTCTTGGGCTTGTTGTTAGGGATATTATTTCTGACTTATCGACCTACAGGATTGAACCTTGTGAGACGTTGGCTGACAGCTTCACTGGCATCATGCGGCATCTTACTATGGCTACTAGCTGGCTATATTTGGGTGGATGGAAATTGGTTCTATGTGATTGATTCTTGGCCCTGGGGTGGGGATTTAAATTATGGCTCAGGGAGCATTTTTGATTACCCATTGATGCTGCCATTTATCCTTGGCCTACCATTGTTTATTTTATGGGTAATGGGTACATTTAGCAGTCCATTAGAGAAGAAAATGATCCCGAATCAAGTGATGTGGTGGATGGTATTTCTAGTGCATACTATCTTGTGGGCTGGCGGCATGATGGGGAGTGCAGGTCTGCTCAGAATCATAGCATGTGTGACTCCGTTTGCAGCGATCACTTGTGTGAAAGGCTGGGCAGTGTTGTTGAGACGCTTGGAGTTAAAGCAGTCTCGTATGCTGATCAATTCTAGGCGCAACACGATTATTTTTCTCCTGATTACTGGTGCGTATGCTGTGGGTTATAATTTCCTTCTTCCGCAAAACCATTTTGGTAAGGTGACCCTCACTTTGCATGATCAATTTTCATTACTTGTGGATGATGCACCAGCGATTATTAGTAGTGATCCTGCGCTATTGAGCTTGGTTGATATTGACCCTTTCGATGATCGCGTGCAGTCAAATTTCTCTAACAAAATAGGGCAGACTGAGCTTATGTTGAGCCAGCCTGCTGGTACAGTCTGTCTATGGGATAACCAACGTGGAGCATCATGGCATCACTTGAGGTGCGAGGATTTAGAAGTCTTAGGATATGAGATTATAGAGACTTACGAAGGCGATGTATTCCCGACTTATTATATATGGGCTTCACCTTTGAAGGGAGTGATTGCTGTGAAGAGAAATTAAATTAGATTCTTTTCATTTTACTTGTTAGGTCTTAGGTTGATCTTCATGCTTCATAACATTTTTCATAGTATGATTTGGGTGTTGGGAATCATCTATGGGATTATTCCTCTACTTAGAGCACATAAGTTCGGTCTGAGCGGGGAAGAATTGTATCCTGTGGATGAGTATTTCAGTATACGAATTATCGTTCTTCTGGCTTTGGCTACGGTAGGCTCCTTGATCTGGAGCGTGAATGTGATACTGTTAAAGAAAACGGAACAGACAATTTATCAGAAGAAAATCTGGGTATCAAGTATACTGGGAGCTGAAGTATTACTAATTGTGCTTGGTCTATCTGACCTAGTGACGGGTTATAGTTATTTTATAGTAGGTATTTTGGTGAATGTTATTTTCTTCGGTAGGAACTTAAGTTACCTGGAGAACAAGGAAGAATTTTCTAACATTTTTAAGCGTTTCTATGCTTGGTTAATCACTCGTCATCGATTGAATGCGGTTTTCTATATCGCGATATTTTTGATTTTAATTACGACAAATACGATGCTGGTTTATAAAATGAATAGTATTGATTACTGGCCAAAGTTTAGTTTGTTTATTAATAGGCTGTTTAATCATTTAGCCCTGACTTCTCTATTGTATATTGTGATTCAGAGTTCGCTTTCTGTGGCTCCGAAGTGGAGCCGGTCGGTGATATGGTTGTTTTCTTCGGTCCTTCCGTTGCTGATTATATCTGATTATTACACGCATACTGTGTGGAATACGAGTATCATGGGACTGATCAATTCTACAGGCATAGAGGGCTTTTTAGACCCAGAGGTAGCGCTTAAAGGTGGCGGGATCAAAACGCCCCTATCACACTTGGCTTTATTATTGGTAGGTAGTTTAGCTGTGTTATTTGTGTTGGTCTGGGTGTGTAATATTTTATCTAAACGGTTTCAGTGTATACTGGCGCCGAGGACGGTAATTCTAGTGGCGTTATTTAGTATTATGGGGGCGACTATAGAGCAGTCGATAGGTAGGCTATGGAAGGATAAGCGTGAGTTAGCAGTGGAGGCATCAGAATTTGATCTACAAATGTCGGTGGTGAGAACGCCTTCTATCATTGTAGAATTCGAGGTAGAGTTTAGGGATCATTTGGATTTAAGTCAGCCTGGTAATCTAGTTCTGAAGCGTAAGCCGGATGTGTATCTTATCTTTATTGAATCATTTAGAGCAGATGCATTGACTGCTGCGATAGCACCAAATTTGTATACATTCCAGCAAGAAGATGCGCAGGAAATAAAGAAGTCATGGTCCACCTCAAATGGTACACATTTGTCATGGTTTGGAACCTTTACAGGAAGGCTTCCGGTGTTTTGGAAGGATGATAAGATATTGAAAGATGAGATCTTGTGGCCGGGATTGGATGTGTTTAAGCAGCTTAAAAGTGGAGGATATGATCTGAATGCTTATATAGCGACTGAGCTGGAATACCGTGATATGGGTAAGCATTTCTTTGGTGAGTTGGGTAAGCTATTTAGTGTTCTGCGAGATAATCGTAAAGATGACCCGATGTTTGATAAACATATCTCTGAGCGAGAGGTGATGCTACTTGATGATTTGAAGTCTCGAGTTACTACTCGAGAAAATGGCGGTCATTTTGACATCGTAGGTCTGGACTCTTCACATTTTTATTACACATGGCATAAAAATTTTAGGCCACTATTCACGCCATTTTATGAGCGGCCGTATTACTTACCTCCTAGCCCTAGTGATGAAGAGCTGCAGCAGATAAAAAACAAATACTATAATTCGATCGCGTGGTGTGATCATATTGTAGGTGACTTTATTTCCTTTTTGAAAGAGCAGGGGAAATATGATGAGTCCATAGTTATAGTGATGGGTGATCATGGTGAGGAATTTCAAGACCATGGTGGCTGGCTGCATGTGTCTTCACTTGAGGAGGAGCAGATACGCGTGCCTATGTTGGTGAAGTGGCCAAAGTCCTATGGTAGGGGAGCCCCGCAGAAGACTGCTAGTCAGTTAGATATTTTACCTAGTTTGTTAGATTACTTCACGGAAGGTGAGGCAGATTATGATCTACCAGGGAGTTCATTGCTGGAGGTACAGGAAAATGAGAAGACGATTGTTGCCTATACTGGGATGGGAGGGAAAACAAAGGATGCTCTGGTCTTTATCAGAGGAGACAACAAGGCGCATTTCTCTTGGGTAGATTATTGGAACTGGAGGCCATCTAATCACATTCACCTCACTCAACTTTATGGACCCGAGGGTAGAATAACCTTAGGAACAGATGAAGAATACTTGGTTACACTGAAAGAAATGTTTCCAGATGTGAAGGAGAGATTTTTCAACCGCTTTGGAACTAAGAAAATGGATTGGGAAAATATTGGTGAGCCTGAGAGTGCTAAAATTTCTGAATAACTCTTAAATAAAAAACCGCAACCAGCAGTAGCTGATTGCGGTTTAGGAAACTTTTTTATCGATGGGAAATTATCCACCAATCTCAGTGCGTCCTGATAGAGAGGCACCTTCGTCCATGCTGAGCATTTTGGTTTTGATGTCTCCGTCTAGTTTGCTGTTTGGCTTGAGTTCACAGCGGTCAGAAGTGATTGTTCCTTGAACTTTTCCAAAGAGTTTGACCTCACCTGCGATGATGTCACCTTTGATATTAGCGTTTTCTCCAATGGTGACGTGTCCACCATCAGATTTGATTTCACCTTCAATTTTACCATCGATGATCATATCGTTAGAGAACTTGATCGTTCCTTCGATTTCAATCCCACTTGCGAGAACATTAGTTGCATTAGCCATATGATTGGAATCCTGCATATTATGTTAACAATGGCAATCAAATTTTAAAAAATTAGGTGTTGATATTTAGATTCTTATAGTGATTTGGAATAATAGGGCTTAAAGTTATAGTTTTATGATACGGTTGTCATTAGTAGTTTGTTGCTAGCTGAATGAAAATAGAGTTATGTTACGCCCAGCGGTCTCTCCATTCTTGAGGTAGACGTTGAGGTTTTCCAGATTTGCCGTCATTTCTCATCTGGACCATAGCGAGAGACTGACGACATGTTACTAGGCATTTATCTATTCCTTCAGCATAGATTTCAAATGCACACCAGAATCTGACTTTTTCTACACGATCTAGTTTTCCTTTAATGCTGAGTTTGTGGCCTAGAGTGGCTGGTGAGCGGTAATCTACTTCAGTGCGAAGAACTACAGGGAATAGTCCAGAATTAGCCATCTGTTTGAGATCTAAACCTAAGCATTCTGTAGCGAGTTTAGTGCGGCAGGTTTCGATCATACGCAGATAGGCGAGGTTATGAACGACTCCCCCGATGTCCGTATCAAAAAACATGACTTCTTCTTGCGTGGTGTAACTGGGCATTTCCATGTTCATGCGGAGAACTTACAAGGTTAAGTAAAAATTTAAAGCATGGATCTTGATGTTACGGAGGGTTGTGTGTATTTTAACCGTAAGGCTTTTGCACAAAGTAGCGTAGCCTAAGTTATATTATGAAGTATATTTTATTCGCGATTACATTACCTATTGTTATGGGAGGCCATGTTCAGGCACAGGAGACCTATGTGGCTCCTCTGGCGAATAAAATAATGTTTGAGGTGGATAAGTTACCTCTTGATAAAGGGTTGCGATGGATCTTATCTAAGAATCTTACGATTCTAGTAAAGCGTAAGCATAATGGCAGTGCTAGGGAGCATCGTCTTACAGGACAGATTCTGATTTTAGCAATGAGGATACATCGTGAAAATAAAGCAGCATTAGAATTAAGTAGTCATTTAGCTAGTGGAGGAGAATTACCTGTCGCTAATGAGAAGGAACGAGGGGAGGCCTTGAAGAAGGTACGCCGCCTAATGAATGCTCTTTCTAGAACTAAAGAGAATGGTGAGGCTAAAATACTAGAAGCTTATTTAAAGGATCTTTTGCTAGCTTTGGATGAAACAGATCCATTGGTGGACACACATGTGGAAAACGCGAGTCGTTGGGCTGGAGTGCTTCCTGCAGCTGTTCAGTCGCGTCAGAGGGTTCCGAAACTTGATTCTGATTCTGTTGATCTAGTTTCTGGCCATGAGGAACGTGTGATACTTGATGAAGTAAAGATGGAGGATCCAGTAGAAGCTTCCCATCAAGATCAGAGTAATGTTAATGATGAGGGGAAGATGTTTACTAAATGGACGAAACAGAAGAGTGTGATTTCCTCTCCTTTCATTTTAGTGGAGAAGTTGGAATACGGTAGTAGATACAGTACAGAGATGGTGGCTCTACATACAGTGATCTCTCCGCGATTGACGCTAGATTCAAGTATTAGCATTGCGCTAAATCCTAGGGTTGAGCCAAATGAGCTTCAGTCTTTGGATAATGAGCTGCGCAAATTCTTTAAAATACTATTTGGTGATTTTGAGTCTATTAGAATAGAGGTGACAACAGATGGGCGTCTCAGTAGCAGGAATAAATTAAAGATGTTGCTGCCATTAGGCTTGCAGATGATGGCCTCTGAGAAGGATATTCAAATCAGAGAAGGTGTGGGAGTGATGGGTCATTTGAAAGGCAAAGCAATCGTTCGTAACTCAGATTTTTGGCATACGCTTAAGATATTGAGGAAGAGCGACGCCTCAAACCAACGTTTGCTTATTCCTGATAGTACATCGGCAGATTTTCGGCAACTTGTGGCTTTAGAGGAGGAAGATTTTTTTGTAAGGAATGAAGTATTAGCGGTTTCAAGTATAGATGAGGCATTTGATTTATTGGCTCAGAGTAGCAATGATAATATTAACGAAGCATCTAGAGAGTTTGCTAAAATTCAAAAACTGATTGGCGGGAAATCTGTTGGACCATTTGCAGTGAATAAGCAAGTAAGGGAAAAGCTGGCATGGATCATCGATAAAAATCCTAAGCATATTTCGGCAAAAATGATTTTACTTAGAGGTAATGCTTCACGCTCTAGAACTCTAGAAACGTATTTCATAGCTACTGAGCTGGCTCATTTATTAGAAAAAACGTCGCACCTGAATGATCAACCACGTGCCAGTATGAGTGCAGAAAATTTAAGTGGGATAGCTGATGAAATTGAGAAGGTTATTGAAGAGCTTGATCTTTTTATTGATTCAGATGATAGGGAATTGGTTACTTACCTATCTGATATTGCAGATTATTTAGCAACGATAAGTAGAAATAAAGAGAAGCGAGATTCAATCGCTGTGGAGCGTATGATTGAGAATGCGTTGAATCATTTTAAGATTACGTATCTCAAAGCAAGAACTCATCTTGATGAGGAGCTTGGTAAGTCTCCGACACCATAAACTGGAGTTATTCATGGTAGTCATACGGGATATTACTCAAATAATCTTGGTTATTATTTAAAAAAATAGGTCTAAATAGGCCTATAAATCAGACATTTATCATTTTTATTGAAATAACTATTGCATTAACCTTTAATTTTGCCAAACTACCGACCGAATTATAAAAAACCTTACATAAGTAGACATTCTCGAAAACAAAACGTTCATTTTTTAATTTTCAACCATGAAACCCCTCTTTTTTCTCCTCTCATTTGCCTTAATCGTAGCCCTTGGTGTTACTTGTGTGGGCCCAATTCTCAAAGAATATATAGAGGGAGAGCTATCATTTAAAGCGAAAGTTGCCATAGAGGAAGATGATCAGTATTCTGTCAAGTCTCTGAAAATGGATCATTTTCATGCTAAGAAAGCGGTCATAGAGACAGTGTTACCAGTTTCTGCGCAAAATATTGAGAAGGTCAAAACTGAGATTATAGGTAAGATCGATCCTATATTAGGAATTTATGCTCAAGACTTTGAGTTAGTTCTGAAGAATTCAGATGCAGGGCTTGCCAATAAAGAGAAAATAGAGGAAGAACAAGTAGTTACGAAGATTCCTGAACCTGGGCCACCACCGCCTAGTGAAATGCCTGATAAAGCTATCGTTA
>JALZVD010000212.1 GCA_023300205.1 Akkermansiaceae bacterium
AAATATATCGTATTGGAGAATGGGGAGGAGTTGGCATTGAGTAGGACGTATCGGGAGGAGGTGAGGAAGAGGGTGGGGTGATTTCACCCGATTAGATTGGTATTTCACCCAGAAAAGTAAGATTATATTCAAATATTATAATTTTTAATGGATTAATTGCGGACTATATTCAAGTCAACCACGTGCGTTGATGTAAAGTTTTGAATAGCGAAATCAAATTTCTTAACTATATTATTAAAAGTATTCGTATGAAAAAAATTACACTAATTTTATTTTTAACTTCGTTTTTGCACTTTAGTTGCAATGATGATGATTGCAAAGATGGGATAATTGACCTAATAACGAATTTAGCTGTGGATGCCTCTGTCACAATATTGGCTGGAGCGCCATTTGATGTTAGCGCTACAATACAAAACGCAATATCTGTGATAGACGACTGCACTGCTTCAAATGGAAATGAATCAGGACCTAGTGTAAGCAATTATAAAGTTAATTTTGGTGAAGAAGAAAATAATTTTACGGAAGAAGAAATGAATCAAAATTTTGATATACCTTCTATAATGCCAGATGATCAATTTAACGATGATTTTGAAACTACTTTTATGGCGCCAGGTTTCTATGAACTTATTACGATAACCGATGTGAATGATTCGATAACTGAGGAAAATGAGGATAATAATACTTTTGTCGAAGAGTTAGGATTTAGAATATCTTCTCCTAATGTTGTGATAGGTAATCCACTTTCTAGGTTAGTAATTGAAGTATTACCTAATCCTGATTTTGTATGGGATGGCTCTACACCAAAGGTTTTAATGGTCAGAAAATAAAAACAAATTATGACAGGATATAAAATAGTTTTCTTTTTTTTTCTAAGTTCATTTCTTTTTAATTGTAATGATGATGAAAATTCTAGAAATACTATGATTGTTTCAAATGATCCTAATATTGTAGAATCAGAAAATGTAATCATAATTAAGGTAGAGGGTATTACCATGTTTAATGGTCTAGTCAAAGAAATCACTAGAAACGAGGTCGTAGTTGAGGCTAAAGTAAAAGATATTGCACCTTCTTTAGCACCTATTTTTGAACATGGACATTTACTTTTTGACTTTGCGCCAAATTTAGAAAATTTTGTAGGTAAATCCTTTGAAGAGGTTAAAGACATAAGTGTTGATTACAGTTCCTTAGGTAGTGTGATTGAGAGTGACCATGTATTTGAAACTAAATTCCAAAACTTAGAATCTAATAAAACCTATTTCTATATATCATACCTACAAGCAAGGAAAGATAACTCAATATTTTCTGCTTTTAGTCAGAAGGATGTTTCAAACAATATAGATTTAGATACAAGGTCTTTTACCACATTGTCTAATGAATTTCCACCGGGAGTAAGAACAGAATGCCCAAATTATATAGCATCAAATCAATTCAGAATTTCTGGTCAAATAACCGAGACTAGTGGAGTTGAATTATTAGAATTTGGTTTCGTTTGGAAACTCGGATTGAATTCCAATCCAACAATAGAAGATAATAACGGTATTCAAAGATCTGGACAAAATATATCTGTTGACAATGGACATAGTTTTAATGAGAATATTTACTTGAACCCAAATTTAGTTTATTCTATAAAGGCTTATGCTTTAAATGAGTTTGGACCAGTTTATGGTGACTCCTATCTTGTATATGGTAATTTCGATTGGACTAACTATGATTCTTTTCCTGATGATGTTTTAAAATTAATTCATGAGGAGAGATTTGTTAACAACAATAGAAATTGGGATACTTCTGAGCACTCAGATTATGATATTGACTATTTTCTTTCTCTTAGTGCAAACTACTATAGCATAGATAATAATGAAGATAGTAGAAGACACAATCTTCCAACACATAATATAAATTTTGAAGGTCAAGATAATTTTCAAATTGATGTTGAGGTAAGAGTTACACAGGGAGATTTTCCTTGCGGTTTGAGATGGGAAGGAAATTTAAATAGTGCAGGTTATATTTTTGGATTTGATAAAGAAGACGAAAATTATTCAATTGGTTTTTGGGATGAATACGATAATTACACAAATCTAAAATCGGAGAGCCCCGGAAGTAATTTTGAAGCAAATGAGTATCATAAATTATCGATAAGAAAATTTGATAATATTTACTACTTGTTCATAGATGAGAACCTTGTTCATGTTTTTTTAGACCAAAATTTTGATCGAGAATTAATTTATTTCACTGTAGGTTCTGATTCGAGAGGATATTTTAAGAATTTATCAGTTAAAACTTTTAGTCAATGCTTTTAAGAAAATCTTTTTTTCTAATAACTTTCTTTACACTGTTGTTTTTTAATTGTAGTGATGATGAAACAGAAATGGTCCCTGTACAGGACCTTACGGGTTTTTTAGAATGTAATGGGGCTTCTTTTTCAAATGGAGATAGCAGTCAACCTTCAGATAGTGTAGTTAAAATAAAGTCTAAATTACTTTCAATAGGCTCTGATGAAATAATTGACCATGGCCATATTATTGGTAAAGGATCAATACCTACATTCAATGACTTTGATGATAAGACAAGTCTCGGAAACAAAAATATAATTTCTGACTTTACAAGTACGTTTAACAACCTAGATCATTCTAGTGAATACTATATTGTTTCGTACCTTTTATTTGACTCAGGTTTTTGTTTGCATAACGAACCATCTATAGTTTCTACCATCGTTAAACAATTTGCTGAAGTTAGAATATTGGATTTTACGGCAAATCAAAATAACATAGTGAATGTATCAGCTAGCATTGATAGGACTTTTGGGGAGGAAGTGTTTGATCATGGGTTTGTATACACAGCAGGTACAAACCCTCCTAACCTTAGTAATGCTTTTGTATCTTTTGGACCTGTCTCCAATGTTCCGTCACATACATTTCCTCTTAGTCTTGATGATTTAGAAAATGATAGAATTTATACAATTTCTGCTTATGTAGAAAATTGTGCGGGCTATAGCTTTTCAGATCCAGTTAAAATACATACTCATGATTTTGACTTTAACAAGTTTGATCTTCCAAGTGCAATATATGAGGATGTTTTAAACGAACCATTTGGTGGTGATAACATAAATAATTGGTTTGAAGGTACAACTTCAAGTGGTGCGTCTTTTGAAATGAGGAACAATTCTTATCGGCTGCAAGGATCCCAAGAGAGTATTGCACAAACTACTTTTACTAACCCTGAGGACGTTTTAAAAGGAAATGATAATTATCAAATAGATTTAATCATGGATATAGTAGATGGCGGGGAAAGTACTTCAGGAGTTAGATTTGAAGGAGGACCAGATGGTGGAGAATACTTTTTTGGTATCCAAAATGATTATACACGTGTAGGTTATTGGAGTAACCTTGACATTTGGAATGAAATAAATGGGACTTCTACGAATATTGCATCGTCTGGGGATAATCTCCTTACGGTAAGAAAAATTTATGGTAAATTTTATTTATACCTCAATGAGATTAAAGTTTTTGAGTTTGTTGATTCCGACTATGACTTTCATTCAATCAGGGTACGTGCGGGATCAAATACTAAAGTTGATTTTGAAGATTTAAGGATTAGAAGAATACTTTAATGTAAGTATTCCTTTATAACAAATTAGAACCAAAGTATATATAGGATAATGTGCTCTTTTTCGGTAACACTGGATATGATTTTACTCAATTAAAAATAAGTACAAAACCTTTCTAAGACTTTCAATTGCCTCTGTACATTTATTTTTAGTCCAACCTTCAAGGTAATTAGCTTATTATATTTAAGAGGATTTACTATTTGTAAACTTAGTAATCAAGACGGCTAGTGGTGTTTTGGAAAGCTCTCTAGGTTCAATTGCTATTAGTTTCAAAATGATGTTTATGAAAAATTACTATTTATCATTTATCTTTTTCATTTTGTCATTTTCATTATTTGGTCAAATTAATGAAAATGATTTTTCTTTAAATCTTAAATTCTATCCAGTTTCTCTAATTAGTATTGATAAACCATTTATTGAGGTAGGAACTGAATTGAGCTTTAAGAAGGCAGTTAGCTTTGAGTTTGGGGTTGGAGTTCGATATCGAGATACCCCAGGAAGTAAATCCTCCAAATTTACACCACTCGGTTTAACTGAATTTAAAGGTTCGAAATGGAGAGGGGAGATTAGGTACAACATCGACTGGAATAACACGGATAGGAAAAATAAGAGATTTATTAGTTTAAGCTATCTTGACTTAGATGATAGAAAGAACAAACACAATTCCTATTTTATATACCTATCATCAGTTGATACTACAATAGTAAGTACTGAAGACGTTGGGGAAATATATTGCCCATCCGTAATAAAGAAGAATAGTTTAACACTAAAATATGGGTACTATTTTAATTGGTGGATATTTAAATGTGAAGCTTTTTTTGGCTTTGGTTTTACTTACAAGGATTTCATATATTTGAAGCAAGCAAATGAATATCGAGTTCAAAATATAGAATGTTCCAGATTCCATGGAACCAGTTACCAACCTAGAATACTTTATGGTTTGGCGATCAGATATGGTATATCGTTCAAGAATCTTAACAAGTTCACAAAAATCAGCTCTGTCTATTAATCTAGAAATAGTCAAAAAGAGCCTTGAAGACGGAGTAACAGTAAAAGAACTAGCAGAACGATTTGATATCTCTGTGAATATGATATACAATTGGCGCAGT
>JALZVD010000213.1 GCA_023300205.1 Akkermansiaceae bacterium
GTCAAACCGTCAAACCGCCCTACTAAAAGTTTATTTTTTTTGTGTTTTTTCAATTGTGTTCGTTAATGCAACTCTAGCATAGCGTGAATCTACTGTAATGGGCATCAATAGTTAAAGGGAGATGTATGACCTCTCATAATAAAAAAAAACTTGAACCATGAATTTATGGCTTAAAATTTTACTTTGCTTGATTTATATAAACAGCTCCTTTTTACTGACAGGTCAAACCTTTAGTATAATCGTTGACCCAGTTGAAGGAGATGAAGGTGTCAATCATATTAATAATTTTGTTGACATGGCAAATGTTGATAATAAATTAGTCATTACAGGACAGCATTTTTGTAGGCCAAGTCCAAATTTTAGCACTACCTGTGCTTCTCTTTCAGTGTTTGATTTAGACAATGGTCAAATTGAATCTATACTTATTGATACTTTTGCCAATACTGAAGGAGATGGCTTGCTTTTAAAAGACAATCGTATTTTTTTGGCGGCTTACAGAAATGAAGATAGTTTTAATGGTAGGTCACTTTTTATACAAGAATATAATTTAAATCTGGATTTGATTAAAATAGTTGAAGTACCCACTCGAATCAATCATACGCCAAATATTAATGGTATAGAATTTTTAGGAGATAATTTTTACGTATTTGGTAGTATAATTAATCCTGACAATAATTATATAGGATATATACAAAAATTGGATGCAGATTTAAATCTAATATGGGATAAACAGTATACCCGTGAAGAAAATGAAAGCAATTGTGAAAAACTTCAAGAGGATGAAAATGGAGATCTGTTTTTTATTCATAATTATGATAACGGAAGTATTTCCTATGATGATGCTAATTTTGGAATTCAAATAATGAAATTGAATAAGGATGGTGAGAAGCTGGATTCATTGGAGATTGACCGAGAAAGCACATTTGGAGAACATTTAACCTTAATGATTAGTGATGAAAATATGATTTATACTTCTACTACACATCATCCTTTTGATGATTCGATATTTGAACAGTCATTGGGTAGAATAAATAAGTATTCCGCTGATTTAGATTCGCTAGTTTGGTCATTAAAGCTTCCATTTGATAGTTACAATGATTCACGAGAATATGCTGTTATTAATATAGAGCAGGCAAGAAATGGAGATATTTTAGTATGTGGTGTGGTGTTGGATGATGGGAAAGAAGCCCCTATACAACCTCAAATAAATTTCAATAACAATGCTTTTATATTAAGGATAACAAAAGATGGAGAGATAAAATGGTGCCATCTATACAAGGTGCCGAATACGCATCCACAATTACCATATGAGGAATTTGGGTATTACAGAGGGTCAGGTAGTGGTAGAATTACCGAGTTGGAAGATGGACGAATATTGGCAAGTGGAGGTTCTAGTCTGACCAGTAGACAAAGAAGTGAATTGATTAATACCGAGGAAACTATAAGCAAATTTTTTGTTCTCGTTGTAGATGGAGAATCGGGTTGTATTGATGAGGAAGAATGTGACGAAATTATTATTTTAGATGAAGAGTATAGGCCTCAGGACGATTATCTGCCAGTTATCAATTCCGATTATAACTGGTTTTCTGAGCGAGAAAATGAGAATGGAGTGGTAGAAAGTATAATTCATACTTACTCTGAAGATAGCCTTAACCATCTATCAAATTATTATTTCCAAAGGTTAGAAGATACAGGAAATGCCTTTAGCGATCCCGTGGTGAACGGTGATTTTAGAGAACGGAAAGGAAGAATATTTCAAAAGTTCCCTGGCGTTTTTAATGAAAAACTTGTTTTTGATGTACATTTAAAAGTAGGGGACAAGCGAGAAATAGAGAGAGAAGGAGTATCTGAGAATTTAATAGTCATAGTTACTGATACTGTTTCATTTAGAGATGGAATCCCAAGAAAACGAATTTTGCTGCAATGCACATCTGAGCAAATTTCTAGTGACACTATCGTTTGGATTGAGGGAATAGGAGAGCTGGACAATAGCAAAGGCTGCGATTTTGAAGGTTCTAAAACGCAGTTACAGTGTGTGCAAGAAAAATTAGGAGACACCGTTTATAGTTTAAGCGGAGAAGATTGTCAAGAGTCAATTACTAGTTGTTCACCAAACTCTTTCAGTGTAGGGGATACGTGGACTTATAATGACTTTTATAGTTCAAATGGATTTATAGAGCCGAACACCATTGAGATAGTAGAGGAGATAGAGTGGCAAGGAAGGCAAGCGCTGGTGGTACAGCCAGGCGTACTAGATAGCGAAGATTATATGTACCAGGAGGATGGTCGTATTTATTTTTGGAATGAAAATTTAGAAGAGTATCAGCTCAATTATGATTTTAATAATGACAGTCTATATCACGTAAGATTTTTCAATTTTGCTTCGAATCAAGTAGATTCTATTGCTATTTTCGTTGATTCTGTTAAAACATCTGAATTCAACGGTCGCAATGTTGAAATTCAATTCATTTCTGGTGATGGTTTTGGAAGATTTGAGATTTACAAGGGTATAGGTCTAAATTATAGGGCCCCCAGAATTCCTTTTAAAGTTTTTGATGTGAATGGAGGTCTTCTACGTTGTTTTGATTCATCAGATTGCCAAGTAAATTTTTTAGGCGTGGCTTGTGATTCACTAATTGGAACTGTATCGACGAATGATTTGAAAACGGATATTGATAGTAAAGTATATCCCAATCCTACTTCTGAAAGGATATTTGTAGAGACGAGTTTGCAAAATTGGAACTATCGCATTATGAATGTAAATATGCAGCAAGTTGCTTCTGGTTTCTATCAAGAATCTATAGATGTTTCATCATTGCCGAAGGGGGTGTACTTTTTGCAACTACAA
>JALZVD010000214.1 GCA_023300205.1 Akkermansiaceae bacterium
AACCGCGCCGTATCCACCCCTCCCTCCGCAATCGCCAACCCATTAAACGGAATATTCCACACCAGCTTCATCCACTGAGCCTTCTCTAGAGACTCCACCCACTCAAAAGGAAAACCAGCACCATTACACACTTCTACCCATCCCTCCGGACACTCAGCACCCACATCAGAACCCACCCGCATCAAACCAGACGCAGTATGCTGCACATGCCCCGGTGAAACACGGTTAATACAAACAAAACACAAGCCACCATAAACCCTATGCGCACCATACAACTCCGCAAAATACTCACAATTCCCCAGCCCATTCTGCAACACCAACAACCTAGTCCCATCACCAATCAATGGCGAAACAACCTCCCCCGCCAAATGATTCGCCGTCGCCTTCCAAGCCACAATCACCAGATCAACTTCACCAATAACCGAGGTATCTTTTTCACACCAAACATCATCTAACAGAAAGTCACCATCCACACTTTCCACCCGTAAGCCATGCTCTCGCACATGATCAAAATCACTCCTCAGAAGGAAACAAACATCCTCCCCCGCTGCAGTCAATCTAGCACCATAGTAGATCCCCACAGCACCAGATCCCACCACAGCTATTCTTCCTAACCTCCCCATCACCTCAGCCCATTAAAACTACAACTTCCAGTCACCCTTATCCAGATCACAAACACAAGCAGTCAACAGCTTAATACAGTTCTCAATATCCCCCTTATGCGCCATCTCAATCGACTGATGAATATAACGTGTAGGAATAGAAACCGCACCCGCAATTGAACCTCCCGGAACCATCCGCTGAACCGCAGCCGTATCAGTGCCACCCGCAGGCAGTATCTCAGGCTGCCACTTAATCTTTTTCTCCTTAGCCACCTTCTTCATGTAAGCCACCATCCGGTAATCACAAATAACAGAACTATCCATAACCTTAATCGCAGCACCCTTACCTAGCTCAGTGATCATATCCTGCGGAGGCACACCCGGCGTATCACAAGCAAGCGTTGTATCTAAACCAAAACCAAAATCAGGCTCAACAGATAACGCTGAAACACTCGCACCACGCAGCCCAACCTCCTCCTGCACCGTAAACGCCGCGTAGAAATCATAAGCAGGCTTCCTCCTACTCTTCTTCATCGCCTTCAGCGTCTCAATCAGCACATAAACTGAAACACGGTTATCAAGAGACTTCACATTCACACAGTCCCCAAGCTCAATCAACTCACGCTCACGTGTTATAGGATTCCCTATCTCTACAACCTTCTCCAGCTGCTTTTTAGAAAGCCCAGTATCGATGAAATAATCAGACAACTCCATCTTCGCCCCCTTCTCCTCGGGCTTCATAATATGCACAGGCTTACACCCCATCACACCCACCACATCCCTCTTCCCTCGGATAATCACACGCTGAGCCGTCAACGTCTTCGGATCAAATCCCCCCAACGGTCTAAATCTAACAAATCCCTTTTCATCAACATGAGAAACAATAAAACCAATCTCATCCATATGCGCCGCAGCCATCGACTTCTTCTTACTACTCTTCCCCTTCTTAAGAGCGATCACATTCCCCATGTTATCAATCTTCACCTCATCAACTAAACCTTTGATCTCCTTAAGAACCAAATCTCGGATCTCTACCTCATACCCAGGAGCACCAGGAGCCTTACATATTTCACTCAGCAATTGCACATCAATAGACATAGACAACAAACTATCTAGACCATCTAAAAGAACAAATCAAAAATCTCTAAAATTTAACCTTCTTCGCACTTGCTTATTACGACCACTCCCATCTAAATCAACTCATGCCAAGAATTGCACTCCTTCAGTTAGAATCATCAGAAGATCCTCAGCAAAACATCAAAAACACCAAACTCGCCATCTCCCGCGCAGTAGATAACGGTGCTCAGATCGTCTGTACTCAAGAGTTATTCAACACACCATACTTTTGTAATAAACAGGATGCTAAAGCATTTGATTTCGCCTCCGAGATCCCAGGCGACATCACCAAAGAGTTTTCCATACTCGCACAGGAACTCAAGGTCGTCATCGTAGCTTCTTCGTTTGAGAAACGCGCAAAAGGCATTTACCATAACACCGCATTCACAATCGATGCCGACGGCACCTACCTCGGCAAATACCGTAAAATGCACATCCCTCAAGCCCCAGGATTCTGGGAGAAATTCTACTTCACCCCCAGCACCGATGACTACAAAGTATTCGATACCAAATACGGCAAAATAGGAGTACTCATAGGCTGGGATCAATGGTATCCTGAAGCAGCTCGCATCAACTCACTAATGGGAGCAGACATCCTCATCTACCCCACCTCAAACGGCTGGTTAGAAGAAGACAGCCAAGACAAGCGCAACACTCAACTTGAAGCATGGCAAACCATCCAGAAAAGCCACTCCATAGCAAACGGTTGCTTCCTCGCCACCATTAACCGATGCGGTAAAGAAGGAAAAACAGAATTCTGGGGAAGCTCATTCATCGCTAATCCATTCGGAAAAATCATTGCTCAAGGAGGAGAGGAAGATCAAACCATCGTCTATGCCGACATAAACTACCCTGAGATCGACTCACAGCGCTGCATCTGGCCATTCTTCAAAGACCGCAGAGCAAAAAGCTACTCAAACATCACAGAAAGATTCCTTGATGAGATTGATGAAGCAGAGAATAAAAACAATTCTGAAGACAAAATAAGTTAAATCACTATCCTGAGGGAACACCACCACCCTCACACAGTATTGACAAAAACCGACACCGCATTACCGTCAAAAAGAATCACTTTAAACAACGCACACTCACCAACATGTTACTCCATTTTTACAAAATGAACGGCGCAGGCAACGACTTCGTCGTCATCGATAATCGCAATCTACAAATCAACCTTGATGCAGACACCATCGAAGCCCTCTGTGACAGACACCGCGGCATTGGCGCTGACGGTCTACTCGCAGTAGAACCAGCTGAACATGGAGCCGACTACAAATTCCGCTACTATAATGCAGATGGTGGCGAAGCAGAAATGTGCGGCAACGGAGCACGCTGCTTCGGCAGATTCACAGCCCACCTCGGCGATGAAGTAAAAGACATCGTCAGCTTCGAAACCATCGCAGGCACACTCACCGCAGAAATGATCGATGAGAACGTCCGCATCGCCATGTCAGATCCATTTGATCTAGACCTAAACTCCGACTGCAACATCGAGTCTCTAGCCACAGACATTCAT
>JALZVD010000215.1 GCA_023300205.1 Akkermansiaceae bacterium
TTCGCAGTATTCAAACTCAGCACAACATTATTAGCACTATCATTATCATCTAACCCTATAACCAACGCATTAGCCACACTATCAAAAATCTGAGTCGTAAAATCCAGTCCCCCAGAAGCAGACAACATCGGCAAGTTAGCCACTGCCGTATTATCACTAGCAGAACTACTATCTAGAGCCAATGCCGCAAAAAAATCATCCACCCTCACAGACTGCGTCGCCGAACCAGCAGACCCAAGAACCCCAGAAGCCAAGGTAGTGAAATCAATATCAATATTAACAACCGCATTATCAGCTAAAGCCCCCTCCCAAAACTGCGCCGCTAACTCAAATGCATCAATCGACTGCTGACTCATTCCAGAAGCAGGATTCAAATTAATTTCCAAGGCCTGAGACACTGGAGACCCTAACGACAGAGCTATAAATAGGTTCACAAAGAATTTCATAGTAAGAACACAAGCCAAGAATAAAACTCAAACCTCAGCCAGCAGATAAATGTAATTTCACTCGCCGTATGGTGACTAATAATATTAACAACGTCAATACTATTAACATTAATTAATTAACATTACCCCGAAAACTCACCCATTAAAAAAAAATCAGGCCACGCACCCCTCCAATAAGGTACACATGGCCCAATCCCCCAATAAAATCCTAATACCTACGCACCTGAAATAACACCAAGAGCACGTCTTACTCGCCTCCCTACAGACTGCATCACAGATTCAGGAAACCCCATCTCAACGCCTAATTGCACCAAATAATCTGCAACCTCTCCCTCCAGAAAACCCACTCTCCTAGACAACGTCTCTGAACGATACTTCTGACACAAACTACGCTCAGCACATTGCACCGCTTGTTCATTCAGCTGGTTCACCTCCTGAACTGGAGCCAATTCACTATTCAATAAAGGCTGCACCCCCGAAATAAACTGCTTACTCCAAACCACATACCCTCTAAATTCAGCCTCAGCCTCTAGCCTCTCTTGAGCCAAGTTAACGAAAGTACCTAGCTTTTGCCTAATCACTGCTATGAGCATTTTATCTATATTTTTATCCTTAGATCCAGATAACCCAGCAACAGACTCAATACAGCTAAATGAAAATGCGTTGAGCTCATTTTCAGAAATCTCATCTGCTAGTTTAAGCTCTTCTTCATCATCAAAAGAATCTTCACAGGAGCTCAAAAGATAACTATCAGAGCTTTTGCTAATATTTGCTAATTTATTATTAGCTGTGACACCCACCCCTTTAAGAGAGTTTCTAAGGGAGCGATTAGATGAGCTCCCATTAAGCAGGAACTGAAATCTAGAACGATTAGTATGATAACGTTTTTTCATTAGTTGGTAAGTAAGGTTTCTTGCGAGTGACTAAAAATTACTTATTTTCGCTAATTTACACAACTAATTACGTAATTAATTTTTCAAAGCCCTACAAAACAATAGAAAAAATCGCTAATTTAATTAAAACTGATTATTATATATTATTAATAAAATTGCAAAAACAACGATAAAACAACGACAATCATGTCATAGTTTTGCATTACTAAATAAAAACTTGCTAATTTTTTAAAAAAACGCTAATTTACCACCATGTCCGACACACAAAACATACGGAACCTCACTCATTCACTAACCAACGTGCATGAAGAACTCAACGTGGAACAGCTTGAGCTCTATCAAGCCTTTATCACAAAATCGTTAGAGTTCCGCAAAGCAGAGGAAGCACTACTTTCAGCAATGGACCTCGAAGATGGCGGAGACCAGAAGACATCAGAAACACTCAGAATCATTCGCAGAGTCTTAGATGACCCAAGCTACCGCCTATCAGGTAGCGAGTGCGTAGTATTAGCATGCTTATACAAAGAGCTAGAAGGCGAAGAATACGTAGAAACCAAACGCATCAACATCTACCTCCACAGCTACGACCGCAAGCCAGCAAACACAACCAAGATCGTCGACCACCTAGAGAAAAAAGACCTCATCAAAACCAATAGCCACGGCCTCCACTCACACAAAACCTACCGCCTCACCAAAGAAGGCCAAAATAACGCATGGTCAATCATTGACCGCATTTCAGCCAACGGCGACAACGGAAAACTATCCGTCATGAAATAACACCAGCGTATTTCCACAAGCCATCGACACCTACTCTCCATAACTAGAGAACTTCTCATAAAATACCGACCAGCACTCCAAAAACCCAGAAGCAAAATCCTCCGGCCTCACAGCAATCCAGTCATTGAGCTGATCCATGTCAAACCACACCGCATGCTCTATCTCACTACAAGGAAATCTTAAAGCTCCATCATAGCGCGCAACATACAGACCTATATGCTCCCAGCCATTATTCTCACCAGGCTTCAATTGAGCAATATGCTGAACCTCAGCATCGATCGCTAACTCCTCCTTCAGCTCTCTAGGCGCACAGGCATCATACCCCTCTCCCGCCTCAAGATGCCCCGCAGCACTACTATCCCATAACCCCGGGCACTTATCCTTTAAAATACTTCGCTTCTGTAAAAGCACCTCTTTCTTCTTATTAAAGACCAACACATGCACCGCCCGATGAAGTAAATTCTCCGCATGCACCACACTCCGCTTCTCCTGCCGTAACACCTCATCATTCTCATCCACTACATCGAAAATCTCATCGCCACTCTGGGGAATATCTTTCAAAGGATGTTCATCATAAATCTGGGTAATCTTCACCCACTGCTCCAAACTAATCTCCTCCGCCCTCGCCGTCACCGGTATACCCAACTCCGCAGAAACCTCCTCCCAGCTTGCCGTATCAGGCAGCTGCTTCTTCACCTGTTTTCTACGCTGGGAAAACCCACGCCTCACCAACTCATCAAACAACCGCTTATCATAAACCTCAGCACTCCCTGAAGGAACACAAGTCATCACCGTAGAATCAATCAAAGGACGAGGATGAAATGCCTCAGGCGGCACCGTCTTCACCGGCTTACTCTCCCACTCACTCTGCATCCTCAACGAAAGAACCCCATACTCCTTAGTCCTATGCGTAGCAACAATCCTATCGATGAACTCCTTCTGAAGCATCAGCACCGCACGCACCACAGGCGTCGGACTCTTCATGAAATTCCGCATAATCGCACCACCAGCACTATAAGGTAAATTACCTAAAAACTTAATCGGCGCATGCTTATACAGAGTCCTTACATCAAACCGCGCCCCATCAAAATGATGCACCTCCACATCATCACGATCACTAAACTTATCCGTCAGATACTCCGCTAATCGCGCATCAAACTCCACTAATATCACTCGCTTCACCCTCCCCACAAGATGCTCAGTAAGCGCCCCTGTTCCTGGCCCCACCTCCACCACAGTATCCTCAGCCTCAGGCTCTAGCTGCTCCACGATCCAACGAGCAACATTTGCATCACAGAGAAAATTCTGCCCCAGCTTCTTACTAGGCATCACACCATGCTGCTTCAACACCTTGATTATATCACTCGCTATCATTGTCTGCACATCAAACCCTCCTATCCATACAGCGTCAAACATTTAGCATTCTAAATCCAACATCACCCTCAAAATCACCCACTTCCAATTGATAATAAACACCCCTTAAACCGAATTACATTTCCAAGCCCTCTTTATAATAGCCAAAATCAATAATTCTGCCAAAATCCTATTATCAGTCACTCTAACAACCCTTTTTAACCCAATCAAACAAACATGAATGATCCAAAATTAATCTGGTTTCTCATAGGAGCAGGTCTCCTACTATTAGAATTTGCCGCACCTGGACTAGTCATCCTATTCTTCGGAATAGGTGCCATCATTACATCCATAGCATGCTGGCTAGGCATCGCTGATAGCCTCCAATCTCAAGTCATCATCTTCAGCATCGCATCACTAGCATGCCTACTCACACTTAGAAAATATGTTCAAACATGGTTCGTTGGAAACAGCACTAACGAAACAGATGAGATGAGCACTGAATTCATTGGCCAAGTCGTCAAAGTCATCACCCCCATCCCAGGCGGCCCTGATCGCGGTAAAGTAGAACTCAAAGGAGCCGACTGGAATGCCACCAGCGCAGAACCCCACGCAGCCGGAGACATGGTCACCGTCATCGAACGTGATGGCCTAAATCTCATCGTCAAATAATCTCAACCTCATTACCAACAACAACCATGATAACCATAAATACATTACATCTAGCCGTCATTGGCACAGGACAGATCATACCTATCGTGATCGCCATCTTCCTCATCATAGCAGTCGTAAAGACCGCTCGCATCGTACCCCAACGTGAAGCCTTCGTCATCGAAAGACTCGGCAAATACAGCAAAACACTAGAAGCAGGATTCCACTTCCTCATCCCATTCGTCGACAAGGT
>JALZVD010000216.1 GCA_023300205.1 Akkermansiaceae bacterium
CCACGTCACCAAAGAACGCCTCCGCACCGCCTACAACAACGCCCACCCCCGCGCAAAATAATATGGAGCACGGGCGTCCCGCCCTGTGTCCCCGCCCCCAACCAAGCCTCTCCCAATCGTCCAATCGTCCAATCGTCCATTCTCTCCTCTTGCCCCTCCCCCTCTTTCCTCCTATCAATTCCATAGTGTCACGACCTCCGTCGTCACTCATCATCCAGCTCCCTCTCAAGACCTCTACATGCCCGCTAAAAAGAAAGCCGCTCACATCTTGGGCACCTTGGATGACAAGATTGAATTGAATCGGCGGATGAATGCGACGCTGGAAGGGATGGCGCAGGCGCTCTTCGAAAGCTAGTTTGTTAACTTTGACCCGATGATCGACAACGCCCTCTCCGCCGGTAACCCCATCCCCGACGAACTCGCCCCCCGCACCGAAGTCCGCCGCCAAGCCCTCGCCGATGGCACCGCCAACCGCGAAGCCGCCAAACCCTTCCCCGCCGCCTTCCAAGAAACCGAATCCATGGGCTGGATCCCGGAGGGGTGGACGACGGAACCACTAGGAGAGATTGCATCTATTCTGAATGGTTACGCTTTCCAGAGTGGAGACTACACTGACACCGGCATCTTTGTTTTGAGAACAAAGAACTTTGACGCGAACGGGCTCTCATCAAGGAGGAGTGACGACGTTTTTCTTCCTGATTCATTTGCTGAATCACACAGCGCCTATTTGTCGCAGCCATTCGATTTTCACTTAGTTATGGTTGCCGCCAGTATTAGTAAAACGTCTCTCCTGCTGCCTCACATGCTCCCCGCACTACGAAATCAGAATATGTGGTGTTTTAGACCAAAAACAACATTCCAAAGCAGGAGTTACCTCAATCTCGCTGTTCAAAAAAAGGTGTCAGAAGTAATGACTTGGGCATCAGGTAGCGCTCGTTCCTTTTTCAGAAAAAGCGATTTTAAGGCCCATGAAATATTGGTCCCCTCAGAAAACTTACTTATCGCTTTCGAAGATCAAGTTGGACCGATGTTTCTAGGTATCTCCAATAAATCGGCGGAATCCGAAAACCTAGCAAGTCTCCGCGACACTCTGCTCCCGAAACTCATCTCCGGCGAACCCCGTATCCCGGACTCTGAAAAACTTTAGAATATTGAGCACCTAATGCATCTATCTACATTATCTTTAATCGATGTTCGACAGTTTGAGGAGCGAGGTTTTGAGTTCGCTCCTGGGTTCAACCTGCTAATCGGCGAGAACGGCCATGGCAAGACAACCATTATTCGTGCATTACTTGCCGCTGTGGGTGGATCCAACCAAACAGGCCTATATCCGAAGCTCGCGGATGAAGATATTCGACTGAATAAGAAGCAAGCCAAAGTTGAGGCCGAAGTGCTTCAATCAGATGGAACCTCAGAGAAATTTCGCTACAAAAAGAGTCTCTGGACGCGTGCATCTCGATCACACACGCGGAACCAGAGGCCTCTTGTGTTAAGCTACGCATCCAACGAAGCGACCTGCTCTTCGATGAACTTGAAAGACGTAAAACGAGTCCGAGGGACAAGGGGCAACGATATTCGTAGTTTTGAAGAGTTTCTCTTCTACGGCGATGAGAGGGAGTCTTTCCAAAGGAGACGCGATCGGTCCTACAGCCGATTCGGAAACAGCCACACGGTACGTAAGTTTGTAGGTAAGGTTCTGTCAACCTTCTCCCCTGATTTTCAGGATTTCTATTGGCGCTTTGAGCCCTACGATTGCTCTGTTGTGCTTTCTTCGGGCGAATCCAGGGAAGAGGTTTTTGATGGCAAAATTGAGAACGTGATTCGATCTGCAGCTTTGCGCCATTTCCAAGAAGATTGGCCTAGAAGACGAAAAATCCCATATGATTGGCCGGATCAAGAGAAAGTGATTTTATATCCACAGGATGAGGGAAAACGTGGCAGGTATAATCTACCCGATCTCCGTGATATTTGGCAGGGAAAGGAGTCTGGCATCTCGGCAGATACTCGGGAGATTTTGCAAGATATGCCTCTAGAGGTGAAATTGACGCCACGAATCATGATCCGTCGGGAGGCAGGTCCCCTTAGCCTTAAGCAACTATCCGACGGAGAGCAGCGTCTCTTTTCACTCTTTGTCGATATCGCGCGAGAGCTTTCTATTCAGGAGGGATCTGATGGAGGAATCGGAGGCGGTAAAGCCATTGTGCTTATTGATGAGATTGACGTGCATCTCCATCCAAAGTGGCAGCGGAACATTGTTCCCGCACTGGAAGATCTATTTCCTGATTGTCAGTTCATCGCCACCACTCATTCGCCATTTGTGATTCAATCGATGCGTGGCGGAAAATTGATTTCTTTGGATGGAAAAATCGAAGCTGAGTATGCCAACCAAAACATTGAAGATGTGGCAGAAGACATCATGGGAATTGAGATACCACAACGTTCCAATCGCTATGTAGAAATGATGAAAATTGCCAGCCGCTACTATCGAGCTCTAAAAAAAGCGGAACAGGATTCAAATGTTGATGTGGCGGATCTCAAAATGGAGCTGGATGCCATATCCGTGAGGTATTCAAATGATCCATTTTTTGCTGCAAATCTAGATTTTCAGTGGGAAACTTTTATTGCCAAAATGGAGATTTCAGAGTCATGAGGCCGGTAAATAAAGGAGTCGATCAAGGTGCTTTCAACCCTTATCAGGACGCGCAACAGCCATTGAAAACACAGCTGGGTGAATTCTGCTCATATTGTGAACGCTGGATCGCGTCAGGTATTCATGTTGAGCATAAATTGCCAAAGGATCTATACGTCAGTGAAAAGTATAAGTGGACTAATTTCCTCCTCTCTTGCCCAAACTGCAACAGTGGTAAAGGATCTGGTCAGTTAAACCTCGCAGACTACTTATGGCCGGACGCTGACAATACCTTTCGTGCATTTACCTATGACGCAGAGGGTCGAGTTACGGTTTCTTCACCGCTCTCAGCGCGAGAAAGCACTCTTGCTGAATCCACCTGGAAAATGGTTAATCTAAACAAACATCCAGACGTGGATTCCGGATTCGAAGCGCCTACACCAAAGGATGAACGGTGGCTGCACCGCAAACAAGCATGGGCAATTGCTAGCAGGCAAAAAGCCAGATTAGATTCTCTATCAAATCATCCCGAGATTGACAGCTTTCGAGAGGATGCAGCGATCATTGCACGAGAGCGCGGTATGTTTTCTGTTTGGATGTCGGTTTTCGAATCTGACCCAGAGATGAAAGAAATTCTCATCCGAGAATTTGAAGGAACTGCCGCGAATTGCTTCAATGGCGACGGCGACGCTGTCGCACGTCCAAACGGTCAACTCTAGAACTCGGACAAACATGGATACTATAGTTAAGAGACCAAACCGTATCGAACCGATTCCCAGAACGAGCTTAGGATCGCTAGAATTCAATGTTGCTCTCTGGGAGGGCAGCGAATGAAATTCACCGAAGCCCAACTCGAATCTGCCATCATCGAGCTCCTTGGAGCCGAGGGCTATCCGCAAGTGCTGGGCGAAGCGATTGAGCTCCAGCCGAAAGAAATTCTTACCAAACCCCGCAACACCATCCTCCCGAAACTCCTATCCGGTGAAATTGCGGTATGTAACAAAACTTATCATGCCTGAAGAAGCTTACCCTATTTCAATTGACGAACTGGCGGCTACACTCCGAGATCTCAGTCATCATGGTGCCGACCGGAAGATTCAACAGGTCCTCGAAGAATCTTCTTGGAGTCTCCCCTTTGTCCATGCGGATGACTGGAATGGAGGAACAGATTACTTCCTTCTCAACCTTGCCGTGCCCACTGCGCTGTTCGCGGCAATCAGGGAATCGAAAGAAGATGCGGAAAACGAGATACTCGGGATGGCGGGTGACATCGACGCTGCCTACGATAACCACACTATCTCTAGAGTTCTGCTAACTCCAAAATTGGGAACGCTGCCTCCAAAAGGAAACTTACCGGCGGGAGTTGTCCGTGAGATCTGGGAGGAAGGCCATTTCAAGCTCTTCTTAAGCCATCTGGCGACCAATAAGGAGAACGTCCACAATCTTAAATATGCTCTGAAATGCTATGGGATTGATTGCTTTGTAGCGCACGACGATATTACCCCAAGTCGTGAATGGCAGGAGCAAATTGAAAATGCCCTTCGGAGCATGGATGCATTAGTTGCGTTAGTTGAGCCAGATTTCATTAGGAGCCAATGGTGCGATCAAGAAGTTGGTTGGGCGCTCGGTAGAGGGCTCCAAGTGATAGGTGTCCGACTCAACGCAAATCCACATGGATTCATCGGGAAATTCCAAGGAGTTTCAGGAAGCCTCGAATACCCAAAACCTCTGGCCAAAAGTATCTTCGAAGCCCTTAAAACACAGCCGACTCATCGAACCAGGCTAAATCAGGGTCTCGCCTACGCATTACTCAACTCGAAATCATTCTCTGACTCTATCGCTTTGAGTAAAATCATTGAACTTTGCAATGACTTCACGCCCGCAGATAAGCAGATTCTCTGGGAAGCCTGTCGCACCAATAACCAAGTCTACCAAGCTCATAAAGTCACTGAGAAGGTTTATGGTCTCATAGGAGAGCCACCAGTGCCAGCCTAGGGAACTCACTAATGCAACATGCTAAAATGAAATTCACCGAAGCCCAACTCGAATCAGCGATCATCGAACTCCTCGGAGTCGAGGGCTATCCGCACGTGTTGGGCGAGGCGATTGAGCGTCAGCCGCAGGAGGTGCTCATCAAAGCCGACCTGCGCGCCTTCCTGGCCAAGCGATACGCCGCCGACCACATCACACCGCAGGAAATCGAGGCGGTGATCAAGCAGCTCGAAGCCTACTCCGCCGCCGATCTCTACGAGAGCAACAAGGCGGTCATGAAGCTGATCTCGGATGGCTTTCTGCTGAAGCGGGAAGACCGCAGCCAGAAGGATCTGTATATCCAGTTGATCGATTACTCGGAGCTGGTGGCGTTTCGGGAACCGAATCCCGGCGAAGTGCCGTCCATGGTCGGGCTTCTCGAAGCCGAGGCCTGCCCGCATGTGATTGTAGGAGTCGCCTACACCCTTCAGGCGAGCCTGAAGGGTGTGGACATCACCACAAACTGTCAAGCGGTTCCTGACTCGTTCGAAATTCTTCACAAAAAGACCCTTCAATTTGTGAAAAAAAACATTAAGCAATAGACGTGCAATCCATTGAAAATAAAACCTCTTCGAGGATTTACGGCAACCAGAGGGGTTGGGCGTTTTCCAAGATCGATTTTTTGGATTTGGGGAGTGATGCTGACATCCGAAAAGCGCTCTCTGAATTGGCAGCAAAAGGAACCATCCGTCGGGTCTTACGAGGGATCTATGACTACCCTCGAATCAGCAAGCTTCTCACTACCGAGATCGGACCTGATCTGGATCAACTGGCACGCGCCTTGGCCCGTAAATCCGCTTGGCGGATTCAGCCCTCAGAAAATACCGCGCTCAACTTCTTAGGTCTCTCCACCCAAGTCCCCGCGCAGACCGTCTACCTTTCCGATGGCCCAAGCAAAACGTATGAGATCGGCAAGCAAGAGCTTGTCTTTAAGAAAAGAACGCTCAAAGAATCGGTTTTCAAACACAAGGAAAGTGAACTTGTGGTGCAAGCCCTGAAGGCCTTGGGGCAAGAACGAGTTGATGCAGAAATCCTCCAAAAACTTGCCGGCACCTGGACGCCAAGTATTTGGAAAAAAATTCTCCGCGACACCAAAACCGCCCCGGCTTGGGTCAGTGACCTGATCCGCAACATTTCAATGCGCTCTGATTCATGAACGGTATCGCGACTTTATCCGAGAAGGAGCGGAACGAACTTTTCACGCTCACGGCCCAACAACGCGGCATCGGCTCGATCGCGATCATTGAAAAAGACTTCTGGGTCTGCTGGACGCTGAAGCAGCTTTTTGAACATCCTGAACTCTCCAAGCAACTCATCTTCAAAGGCGGCACCAGCCTCTCGAAAGTCTATGGACTCATCAATCGCTTTTCAGAAGACGTCGACCTCGTTCTGGATTGGAGAGAGGTCAACCAGGCTGAAGACCCG